>JBBSIT010000025.1:0-15395 GCA_038231995.1 Acetobacterales bacterium
AGGCCCTGGAAGCGGCGCGGGCCTGCCGAGCTTGCAGCGCTTCAGGCGCGGGCCGCCGCCCCTCGCGCGGCCAGGCCGCCGGGCGCGGGCGCCACTCCCGGCCTAGCCCCCAGCCAGGCCGTCGTCGCGCCGCGCGGCGAACCGGCGGACAGCGATCCGTACTCGGGCCTGACCGAAAACCCCACGACGCCCTTGCTGAATGCCGCGCGCTTCCGCGGCAAGTGACGGACCCTCGGCGTCGGCTCCCACCAGGACCCGACATTCAAACTGAGACACTACCGGCTGCGGCTGCGGAAGGTATTCTGGCAGGGTCCGCGCCAGTGCCTCTGGCGTTCAATCGGGACGGCCACGTCGGGCAAAATCGAGCGCGCCGGGAGCGTCCTGATCCAGTGAAGGGGCACAGGAGCGTCACCCTGTAGTGGCATTCCGGGCATGGCGAGTGGGGTCTGGACGGCGGACGCGCTCCAGGGCTGCACTCAGGGTAAGCGGGGATCGAAGGCAGCCGCCGCGACGGTCCTGGCAGCGAGCAAGCCCCATCGCGGCGCGCGCATGGTCGCCGCTTTCTCTGACGCCGCTGGGCATTCGGGGTTCCAGCGCTCTATCTCGCGCTGACCGTCGAGGGCATGTTCCTGGAGATGGCGCATGGCGTCGGTCATCGCTTCGATCCGATGACCGTCTGCGCCTGCAACGTCGATGTTGACGATGTGATCGACCCACGCACGGACTCTGGGCGGTCAGCCGAAGGGATCGACCTCGCGGCGATGGGGTGCGCCTGGGCCTATGCCCAGGACGGCAGGAGCGGGCTGATGCTGCAAACCTTACTGGAAACCGCCGCCCGCGCGTCCGAGCTGGTGCAGCTCAGGGTCGAGGACGTCAGCCCGGCCGAACGAGAGATCACGATCCACCCCCGGCTGCTTCGCAGACGGATCGCCATGAGGCGATGGCCGCTGTTCGCCAGCCGCCAGTAGGGGGCCGCGCCAGCGCCGTGCTCCTCGGGCCGGTTCTCCAGCATGACCTCGCGCAGGAAGTCGGCCATCGTGTGCAGGTCCTCCAGGCGGTCCCACGATGACGCATCGTCCAGGCCGGCCGGATAGCTCCGTAGCCCGCCGCAGTCCTCCGGCGGGCAGGCGCTGTCGCCAGCCGTGCATCGCGGGAGGGCCTTGCCCGGCTCCGCGGCCAGCCGGTTCTCCTCGATCTTGACCTCGTGCCGCCACGGGATATTCAGGCCGTACTCGTAGGTGAACCCGGCGCCACGGCGCAGCTGCAGCGCCGCCAGGGTCACGTCGGGCGAGGACGCCGACACCTCCCACGAGCCGTAGCGGCGAGAGCGGGGACAGAACTGGTAGAGGTGGATGCCCTCCCACCCCATCGCGACCTAAACCGCGTCCAGTTTGAAAACCATGGTCCTGTCCGCCTCTGGCCAGAGAAGGTGACTGCGATGCCGTGCCCCTGATCACAGGGGCGGGACTATGATTTCCAAACTGGACGGGGTTTAGATCACGCCATGCAGCTCCCGCAGGGTGCAGGTGCCTGGCATCAGCCGGCTATATCGCGCCTGGCCCTACTCCGTCGCGAGCAACCCACACTACCTCACGGTCCCCTCTCAGGCCGGCTCCACCGTGCCGGCGATGATGCGCATGACGGCCGGGTCGGCGTGGGCCTGGGCCGGCGTCCCTGAGAAGATCACCGCGCCGCGCTCCAGGACATAGAGTCGGTCCGCGTAGTCCGGGATGTGGTGGATGTTCGACTCCGCCAGCAGCACGCCCTGGCCCATCGCCCGGATCGACGCGATCCCCTCCGCGATCAGCGGGATGATCGCGGGCGACAGGCCCTCGAACGGCTCGTCGAGCAGCAGGAGCTTCGGGTCGAGCGCGAGCGCGCGGGCGATGGACACCATCTTGCGCTCCCCGCCCGAGAGCTGCGCGCCACCGCGCGCGAGGTACTGGCGCAGCTTCGGGAAGATGGCGAGCAAGCGCTCGATGCGTTCCTTCGCGGGGAGGCCCGCTGGCCGGGTCCAGGTCGGCAGCTCAAGGTTCTCGGCCACGGTCAGGTCCGCGTAGACCTCGGATTCCTCGGGCGAGAACCCCACGCCGAGCTGGGCGATGCGCCAGGTCGGCAGCCCCGTGATGTCGGCGCCTTCGAAGCGGATGCTGCCGGAAGCGGCGCGGCGATAGCCCATGATCGTGCGGAACGTGGTGCTCTTGCCCGCGCCGTTGCGCCCGACCAGGCAGACAAGCTCGCCGGGCGCGACGGTTAGGCCGACGCCATCGAGGATGCGGCTGCCCTGGATGTCGACCCTGAGATCAGCGACCGCCAGCATCACGCGCTGCTGGCAGGCACGGAGGGCGGACGGGCGCCCACGACGGCGGCGATGAGCGCCGCGTCGGCGAAGAACTGGGCGGGCGGTAGGTCGGCGAGCATCTGGCCCTCCTGCAGGGCGACGATCCGGTCGGAGTAGCGCACCACCAGGTCCATGTCGTGCTCGACCTGGATGATCGCGCGCACGCCGGCAGCCCTGGCGGCGCCGACCAGCAGCTCCATGATCCCGTGCTTGTCCCCGGTGCTCACGCCGCTCGTGGGCTCGTCGAGCAGGATCACCTCCGGCTCCAGCGCGAAGGCGCTGGCCACGTCGAGCAGCTTCTTCTCGCCCTGCGAGAGCGTGGCGGCCTCTAAGTTGAGCCGAGCGCGCAGGTTGAATATGCCCGCGACCCGCTCGACCCGGTCCTGCAGCGCCGCGTCGCGCGCCAGCGAGCGGAGCGGGTTGTCCACGCGCTCCAGCCGCGAGGCGACCGCGACGGCCAGCGTCTCCCGCACGGTCAGGCCGGGGAAGATGTTGACGAGCTGGAACGCCCGCGCCATCCCGCGCTTGGTGAGCTCGACCGGGCCGATGCCGGCGATGTCGCGGCCGCGGAAGCGCACCTCGCCCGCGGACGGCCGCAGCAGCCCGGTGATCACGTTGACCAGCGTGGTCTTGCCGGCGCCGTTCGGCCCGACGATCGAGACGAACTCGCCGTCGCTCACATCGAGCGAGATGTCGGTGAGCGCGTGGAAATCGCCGTAGCTCTTCGACACGCCGCGGACCTCAAGCAGGGCGCTCATCGCGAGCCGCCCCGCGTCACCCGGGCGAACAGGTCTCCCGCGAGGCCGGCGAGCCCGCGCGGGAAGAACACGACGAGCAGGACCAGCACGGCGCCCATGACGAAGCGCCAGTACTGCGTCGCCGTCATCAGGAAATCCTGCAGCAGCACGAAGGTGAGCGCCCCGGCTGCCGGCCCGGCGAATGCCCCGCTGCCGCCGAGCACCGCCATGAAGACCAGGTTGCCCGACGCCGTCCAGTAGGCCAGCTCCGGGTCGGCCAGGCCGATGGTCACGCCCAGGATGGCGCCGCCCACCCCGCCATAGGCGGCCGAGACCACGAAGGCGAGCAGGCGCATGCGCTCGACCCGCACGCCAAGGTACGCCGCCTTGCCCGCGTTCTCCCGCACCGCCCGTAGGTGCAGCCCGGCGGGCGAGCTCACGATGCGCCACATGACCAGGCCGAGCAGCGCGAACAGGACGAGCGCATAGTAGTAGAACGGACCGGTCAGGAACGCCGTCTTGCCGCCGGGCCATTCCTGGCCGAGCAGCAGCGGGCGCACCACGCGCATGCCTTGGTCGCCGCCGGTGACGCCGTAGAACTTGAACAGGAAGGAGTGGAACAGCATGCCGAAGGCGAGGGTCAGCATGCCGAAGAAGATCCGCGTGTGGCGCACACAGAGAGCGCCTACGGCCAGCCCGATGAGCGAGGCAGCCGTGACGGAGGCGAGCAGGATCAGCTCGAAATGCAGGATTCCGAGCTTGGACGTCATCGCCGCCGCCGTGTAGGCGCCGACCGCCATGAACATCGCGTGCCCGAACGACAGCAGCCCAGTACAGCCGAACAGCAGGTTGAAGCCGAGCAGCGCGATCCCGTACGCCAGGAACGGCACCATGAGCGTCAGCGTGTAGGGCGCGGCGAACGCCGGGAGCACGGCCATGACGGCGAGGATGCCGAGCAGCGCCCACAGGCCCGGGATGCGCGCCGGCGCCTGAATGGCCAGGGTGGGCGTCGCGACCTGCTCGCTCATGCGGTGGCCTTCCCGAACAGCCCGGCGGGGCGGAGCAGCAGCACCGCGATCACGACGAGGTAGACCGACAGCATCTCGGCCTCCGGGAACACCGAGATCGCCGCCGCTCGGAGCAGCCCTACGATGAGCGCGCCGGCCAGCGCGCCGCGCATGCTGCCGAGGCCGCCGATCACGACCACCGCGAACGCCTCCACGACCAGCTCGACCGCCATGTCGAGCGAGGACGCCGCCGCCGGCACGACGAGCGCGCCGCCCACGGTGCCGAGCATGCAGCCGACGGTGAACACCGTGCTGAACACCCGCCCGGCATCGACGCCGAGCCCCTCCGACATATCGCGGTTCTCGGCCGTGGCGCGGATGATGCGGCCGGTCCTGGTCCGCTGCAGGAAGGCACCGAGCGCGAGCGCGATGGCGAGGCTCGCCGCGATCACGAGCAGGTTGTACGTCGGCACAAGCGCGCCAAAGATGTCCGCCGTCCCGTAGGCCAGGTAGGCGTTGTCGAGTGTGCGCGGCGTGGCGCCCCAGAAGAAGCGGAACACGTCCTGGAACATCAGCAGCAGGCCGAAGGTCAGCAGGAGCTGGTAGCTCTCGTCCCTGCGGTAGACCGTGCGGAGCAGCCGCTCGACGGGCAGGCCGATCAGGCCGATCAGCAGCCCGGACAGGATCAGCACCGGCAGGAACCAGGCGATGGGCAGGCCGAGCTGCACGGCGACGCCGACCGCCGTGATGCCGAAATAGGCACCCAGCGCGTAGAACGAGCCGCAGGCGAGGTTGACGATCTTCTGCACGCCGAACACGAGCTGCAGCCCGGCCGCCACCAGGAACAGGATGGCGGCGTGGAACACCCCGCCGAGGATGAAGCCGATGAACGTCGTCACGGCTAGAAGGCTACACCGGCATCTGCGCCGTCTTGATCCACTGCCAGAAATCCGCCCCCTCCGGCTTCTGCAGCTTGTCAGCCGTGAACGTCTCGATGTTGGCGAGCGTGGGGAAGTCGTACTCGTTCCGGTTGGTCGACAATCCCTGGTAGAACACCTGCTCGGCGATCTTGTCGCGGCGGAAGCGGCCTGGCCCGCCCAGGCTCTGGATCTCGAGGCCCGGGATCGCGTCGATCACCTCGTCGGGCTTCGGCCAGCGCCCCGCGGCTTTGTTCGCGGCCTCGACGCCCGCCTTATAAGCGGCCAGCGCGAAGTAGGCGCGGTCGGCCTCCCAGTGCGGCACCTCCTTGTAGCGGTCCACGTAGTCGGCGACGAACGCCTTCTGCAGCGGCGACGCGTCGGGGTGGGCGAAGTAGAGCGTGTTGTGCCCGAAGATCACGCCCTCCGGCATGAACTCCTTCTTGAGCTGGTTGATCTGCCAGCCGGCCGCCGGCAGCACGACCTTGGTCCCCTCGAACAGCCCGGCGGCATGCCCCTGCTTCATGAAGATCGGCAGGTCCGCGAACAGCATCGAGGAGAAGATCAAGTCAGGCTTCGCGGCCTTCAGGGCGGCGACGTGCGAGGTCAGGTCCATCGTGCCGACCTTCGGCCACTGCTCCGCGACCACCGGGGCCTCGATTCCGTAGCGGCCCAGGATCTGCCGGAACGCCTCCCAGTTGTTGCGGCCGTAGGAGTAGTCCGGGTTGATCCCCGCGATCGTGCGGAACCCGCCCTTGAAGTTCTTCACCGCCAGAAGCGACGCCATGACGGCCTCGCACTCGTTGTCCGTGCTGCGGAACACGTAGCGGGATTTCGGCATCACCTCCTTGACGCCGTCCTGCGTCGTGCCGTCCCACATGATGAGCATGGCCTGCTTCTCCTCGGCGATTGGCGCCACGCCGAGGCTCACCCCGGTCGAGATCAGGCCCTGCACGCAATCGACCTTCTCCTGCAGCACCAGGCGGCGGAAGCGCTCGATGGTGTCCTTCGGCGAGGTCTCCTCCTCCAGGACGAGCTCGATGGGCCGGCCGGCGATCCCGCCCGCCTTGTTCATCCGCTCGGCCGCCCACTGCGCCGCGCGCAGCCCGCACTCGCCGGCGGTCCCGGCCACGCCCGATCGAGGTGCGAGGATGCCGATCCGCACCGGCTTGGCCTGCGCGATCGCGGGCAGAGGGAGCGCGGCGGCCAGGCCGGCAGCGCCTGCACTGGCGATGACATGGCGGCGTGTGGGCTTCATGGACGCTCCCCCGTTCGAGTGGGCCTGTCGGCCTCTGCGTTATACGATAGATATATCAGTGACAGCTCATGGCGGCGTTGTCATCACGGAACCGCTTGCATACTGATGTGGCGATGATATATCACAGTCTCGCGCGAACCGGAAGCAGGGAGGGAAGCGCCATGGAACTCGTCGACTCAGTGATGACGGACCGGCAGCGGCGCTACCGGGCCAACTACCGGCAGCGCATCGCCGGCTGGTACAACGGCTGGCTGCACACGGCTGTCATCTACACCATCGGCTTCACGGCCCTGTATATCTACCTGTCCAACCTGCGCGACGTTCGGTGGTGGGAGCTGCTGACCGTCCCGGTCACGTTCCTGATGTGCAACTTCTTCGAGTGGTGGCTGCATCGCTACGTCATGCACCGGCCGTCGCAGAACCCGCTGTTCCGCGCCGTCTACAACCGGCACACGCTCATGCACCACCAGTTCTTCACCGAGCAGGAGATGCGGTTCGCCGACCATTACGACTGGCGCGTCACCTTCTTCCCGCCTTACGCGCTGGTGACGTTCACGCTGATGTCGATCCCGGGCGCGCTCCTGCTCGGTTGGCTCATCTCGCCGAACGTGGGCTGGCTGCTCATTACGACCACGACGTCGGTCTATCTGACCTACGAGTTCATGCACTTCTGCTGCCACATCGACGAGAACGCGTTCGTGCGGGCCACGCCGTTCGTGAACACGCTCCGCCGGCACCACACCGCGCACCACAACCAGTCCATCATGATGGAGCGCAACATGAACCTGACGTTCCCGATCATGGACTGGCTGTTCGGCACCTCCGACCTCAACCGCGGGCTGCTCGGGCACCTGCTGAACGGCTACGACACCCGCTACGTCAAGACCGACATGCGCCGGACCGCGCGCACCCCGGCGGCGCGCGCCCCGGCGCCCGCGGAGTGACGCCGGCCGCGCCATGAGCGCCATCGAGCCGAACCTGGGCGCGCTGCTGTGGTACGCGCTGCTCTGCGTGATCTGCTGCCTGGCTTTCCTGGTCCTCGCGGGCATGTTCCCGCTGGAACTGCGCGACGAGCGGGCCAAGCGGCCGGGGGGCTTGCCGCTCGTGATCGGCAACGCGCTGCTGCTCGCCGGGCTGGCGGTCGGGACGGGGGTCTACGCCTGGGACAGCCTGCGCTGGACCACCCTCGTCGTGGCGGGCGGGCTCGCGTTCCTGTTCTCTCCGGCGCTGTTCCAGGCCTGGCCGGAACCATGGCGGGACGGGCGGCTCGGGCTTACCCTCGTCCTGCTCCTGCTCATCGGAGGCTTCGCGTTGCTGCAGGCCGTGAGCATGGACGCGTCATGACCGGGCCGCGCAACAGGAGGATGACATGCCCGTCCGCATCAAGCTGGCCATCTCGCTCGCCGTGGCGCTCATCGCCATCGCCGGCTATTTCTTTCAGGACCACATTGGGCAGGTCGGCCCCAAATACGCCGTCCTGCTCCTGGGCGCGCTCATGATCGGCGCCATGTGGCTGTTCCCCGAGGTGAAGCGGGAGGCGCCGGCACGCGAGCAGGAGAAGCGCCAGGAAGCACCCCGATGAAGACATACATCGGCGAGCGGACGATCGACGGCATCCGAGTCAACGTGGACGGCCGCCCCCTGCCGACGCGGGAGGACATCCGCACGCTCGGCCGCAACGGCTTCGAGTGGAGCTACGAGGGCCCGGAGCCGAACCAACTGGCGCTCGCCATCCTGGCCGACTACCTCGGCGACCCAACGAATGCGCTCGCCCTGCACGACCGCTTCATGCGCGAGATCGTCGCCAACTTCGACAATGACTGGCAGATGAGCTCGGACGACATCGACGCCGTGCTCGCCGCCTGGGGAGAGCGGCCGTCCGCGGCCGCCTGAGCCAACTCGCTCACGCGTCCAGCGTCTTGCGGGTGAAGCTCTCGATGTAGTCGATCAGCTGGTCCGATGCGCGGGCCGCCTCGGTCGGCGTGCGCGCGGCGATGGCCTCGGCGAGCTCGGCATGCAGCTTCGCAGCAAGCGGCAGGTCCGCGGCCTCCTTGTAGTGCTGATACCAGAACCGCCGCGACAGGCCGTACGTCAGCCCCATCGAGCGCGTCGCGAACTCGTTCCTCGCGGCTTGGCTGACGAGCAGGTTGAACTGCCGGTCCAGCCGCATGAACGCGAGGTCGTCCGCTTCCGCGGCCGCCTCGCGCATGCCTCTCGCGATCTCGGAGAAGGTTTGCGCTTCCACGGCCGTGCCGCGCTCTGCTGCCGCCCGCGCCATCAGCCGCTCCAGCTCGCGGCGGACCTCCAGCAGCCTGAGCTGGGAGCGCAGGTTGATCTCGGAGACGAGCACGCCGCGGCGGGACAGGATGACCACCAGCCCGTCCCGCGCGAGGCGCTGCAGCGCCTCGCGGACAGGCGTGCGGCCGAGCTCAAGCCGCTGGGCGAGCGCCTGCTCCGACAGCACCGTGCCCGGCGGCAGTTGCAGCGTGACGATCAGCTCTTCGAGCTCGCGATAGGCCCGGTCGGCCAACGTCGCGTCAGCCACCTCGTCCATCCCGGGTTCAGGCGCTACAGGAACAGTGTTCGCACGCGCCATGTCCGGCGATCTCTCTCCAAAGCTGGGACGACTTATGTCACGCTCGGACCTGTCGCGGTCAACACGCGGCGAAGGTCAGAATGCCGGGAGGCAAGCGGGGCCGACTGGCTCGAAGCTCTTGTAGGTCAGGATGAACTCCTGATGCCCCAGCTCCTCCGACCGGGTGCGCCGGCCCGACGCGAGGCCCAGGACGAGGGCGGCGATCTCCTCGCCCACCTCCGCCAGCCCGGCCCTGCCCTCCAGGATGCGTCCGGCGTCCACGTCCATGTCGTCCGACATGCGCCGGAAGGTCTCGGGGTTGGCGCAGATCTTCACCACCGGCGAGATGGCGGAGCCCACCACCGAGCCCCGCCCGGTGACGAACAGCACGCAGTGCGCGCCGCAGGCGATCAGCTCCACGATCTCCGCGTTGTCGCTGATGTTCGGGAAGCCCCAGCGCACCTCTCCGTCCGGCACCACGTCGAACAGGTACAGCCCCCCGCGCGGGGGGATGTCGCCCGGCTTGATCAGCCCGATAATGGCGGACGAACCGGACTTCGCGTAGGCGCCGAGCGATTTCTCCTCGATCGTGGTCAGGCCCCCCTCGGCGTTGCCGGCGGCGAAGCTGCCGAAGCCCATCGTCTCGTAGTAGCGGGCGGCCTTATCCACGCTGGCGCGGATCTCGGCCCCCAGCTCGGGGGTGGCGGCGCGGGCGGCCATGATGTGCTCGCAGCCGATCAGCTCGCCCGTCTCCTCGAAGATGCACGCGGCGCCCGCCGCCCCGAGCCGGTCGAAGGCGATCCCGGCGGCCGGGTTGCCGGTCAGGCCGCTGGTGCCGTCCGAGCCGCCGCAGACCGTGCCGACCACCAGGTCGCTCGCCTGCATCGGCACGGTCGGCGCAGCACTCAGCGCCGCGTGCTGGGCGGCGACCCAGGCGCGGCCCTGGACGATGCTGGCCTTGGTGCCGCCGGTGCCCTGGATCACGACGAGCTCGACCGGCCGCCCGCTCGCCTCGATCGTGCGGCGCAGGCGATGGCGGTCCAGGCTCTCGCACCCCAGGCTGACCAGCAGCACCGCGCCCACGTTGGGATGGGTGCAGAGGCGCTCCATCATGTGCAGCGCGTAGTCGTTCGGGTAGCAGCCGGGAAAGCCGATCAGGTGGACGCCGTCCTCCCGCAGCGGCGTCGCGATCTCGCGCGCCACGTGGTGCGCGCACTCCACCAGGTAGGCGACCGCGACGACGTTGCGGATGCCCTTGCGGCCGTCCTGGCGGAGCCAGCCCCGCATGTCGCTCATGGTCCGTCTCCCGCGTGGTAGGGGCCGGGCCCGTCCGACCCGGCGAGCTCTTGGGCATCGTCCTCCAGCGCCACGCTCGCGGTGTAGCCGCTGCGGACGTTGTGCAGGTGCACATGCGCGCCAGGCAGGATCGCCGCCGTCGCGTAGCCGATCGGCGCCCCGTACTTGATGATCGCCTCGCCGTCCGCGATGGCCCGCCGCGCCAGCTTGTGGCCGAGGCGGAGCGTGTCATCGAGGCGCACCGCGTGCCCGTCCACCAGGACCTGCTCCCCGGCGCCGATCGGGCCGCGGGCGACCAGCACGTTGTCGGCGGCATTCAGCAGCAGCAGGCGCGGGTCGCGCGACGCCGCGCCGACGGGGTCAGAACTTGCCATGGCGGAGATAAGCCTCCTGCGGGTCCACGCCATCCAGGATCGCGGTGCGAACCAGGTTCTCCGTGGTGATCGCGGCCTCGGCCTTCCCCGCGATCTCGGCCGCCCGTTCTTTCGGCAGGCAGACGGCGCCGTCGCGGTCAGCGACCAGGTAGTCGCCCGGGTTCAGAGTCACGTCGCCGATGCGGATCGGCACATCCGTCGCGCGCGGCAGCCAGTGGCCGACGATGTCGCGCGGCGTGAAGCCGCGGCACCAGGTCTGGAAACCCATCTCGATCAGGAAGTTGATGTCCCGCGCGAAGCCGTCCACCAGGCAGCCGCGGACTCCCTTGTTCTTCAGCGTCTCGGCCGACAGCTCGCCCATGTGGGCGACGGTGCGGTCGTTCGGCTGACAGACCCATACCGCGCCGGCGGGCGCCTTGGACAGCAGGCCCGTCCACTCCAGCAAGGTGCGATGCCCGTCGGCCTTTGGGTCCACCATCCCGTCAATGGTGAAGACCGGGCCGGCCATGGCCTGAGCCGGCAGGATCGGCCGCAGCTCGGGCGGCAAGGTGAAGTCCCGCAACCCCATCGCGCGCATCACGTCGTGCAGCACGCCGGTGTAGCAGCATTCGAGCCGGGCCGTGAGCCCGGCGATCGTGGCGTCCGTCATGTCAGCTCCATGGTCAGGCCGGGTTCGGCGAGCCCGGCGATGGCGTCCCAGTCCCAGGCGATGCCCAGGCCCGGCGTGTCGGAGGGGATGGCGCGCCCGCCCTCCATGCGCATGGGCGCCGCGGTGATGCGGCCGAGCTGGGGGATGTGCTCCACCCAGCGCCCGTTTGGCACGGCGCAGCAGAGCGCAACGTGCAGTTCCATCAGGAAATGCGGGCAGACCGGCACGTTGTAGCACTCCGCCAGGTGCGCGACCTTGAGCCAGGGCGTGATCCCCCCGATGCGCGCCGCATCCACCTGCACCACGCTGCACGCGCCGGCCTGCAGGTATTCGCGGAAGTGCAGCGCGCTGTACAAGCTCTCGCCGATTGCGACCGGCACGGTGGTGGCTCGGGCCAGGCGTGCGTGGCCGCCGAGGTCATCGGCCGGCAGCGGTTCCTCGAACCAGGCGATGTCGAGCGGCTCCAGGTGCCGGGCCCGGCGGATCGCCTCGTCCACGGCGAAGGCCTGGTTGGCGTCGGTCATCACCTCGAACGCGGGGCCGACCGCGTCGCGGACCGCGAGAAGCCGGGCGACGTCCTCTGACACATGGGGGCGGCCCACCTTCACCTTGGCGCCGCCGAACCCCGCCTCCTTCGCCCGCAGCGCGTCCTCGACCAGGGCCTGCGGCTCCAGGTGCAGCCAGCCGCCCTCGGTCGTGTACATGGGGACCGAGGCCTGGGCGCCCCCCGCCATGATGTGCAGCGGCAGCGCCGCCCCCCGGCAGCGCAGGTCCCACAGCGCAGTGTCCACCGCCGCCAGCGCGAGGGCGGTGATCGCGCCGACCGTGGTGGCGTGGGTGAGGAAGCCCAGCTCGCGCCAGATGCGCTCCACCTCCGCCGCGTCCCGGCCAAGCAGGGCGGGACCGAGCGTGCGGGCCAGCAGCGCCATGACGGACGGGCCGCCCATGCCGATGGTGTAGCTGTAGCCGGTGCCGGAGGCGCCGTCCGCGTCGGTGATGCGGACGATCGGGGTTTCCTGGCTGACGAAGCTCTGGATCGCATCGACCCACCGCACCATCGGCGGCAGGTCCACCATCCATGCCTCGACCCGGACGATGCGGGCCATGGCCGGGCTACCCGAACCGCGGCAGGTCCTGGTTCACGACCCCCATCCACTTCTCCTGCAGCGCCTGGATGTCCTTGTTGGTCCACAGCATGAACAGGCAGGTGTTCAGCCAGTGCAGCCAGTCCGGATCGCCGCGGCGCAGGCCTATCGCCATCGGCGCCTCGGACACCACGAACTTGAGCTCGAGGTCCAGCGCCGGGTTGCGGCCGCGGATCGCGGCGGCCAGCGCGCCGCTGGTGACGATCCCCTGCACCTGGCCGGCCAGCAGGGCCTGATTGGTGCTGGCGTCGTCGTCATAGCGCTGGATCCCCGTGCCCTCCGGCGCGCGCCGGGTCAGCGCGATGTCGGTGGTGGTCGAGCGGGTCACGCCGATGCGCTTGCCCTTCAGGTCTGCGAGCGTCGCCATGGCCACTGCCTTGGGTCCGATCGCCACTTGCTGGTCCACGTACGCCGCGTTGCTGAAGGCGATCGCCTTGGCCCGCTCCGGCGTGATCGAGAAGGAGGAGATCACGATGTCCACCTTGCCCGCGGTCAGCGAGGGGATGCGGTTGCCCGCCACCGTGTCCACGATCTCGGCCTTCACGCCCAGCTCGCGCGCGATCAGCCTCGCCATCGCGACGTCGTAGCCGTCCGGCTCCATCTGCGCGTTGGTGATGCCGAAGGGCGGCGTGCCGAGCGACACGCCCACGATCAGCGTGCCGCGCTTCGTCACGGCATCCAGCGCGCTGATGCCGGCGGCCGGCACCTGGGCGTGGGCGGATGAGACCACCGACGCCAGGGTGGCGCCGAGCGTGGCGGCTGCCGCGGGGGCGGCGCCGAAGCAGAGGCGTCGGGAAAAGGCCATAGGGAGTTCCTCCATCTTGTTCTGTTCAGACCGTGATCGGACCGGCAAGCGGACGCGGGCCGCCCAGCCGCCGTTCCAGCCGGCGCGCGATGAGCGAGAGCGGGTAGCAGAGCGCGAAGTAGAGCAGCGCCACCACCAGGAAGACGGCCATCGGATGGAACGTGACGTTGGCGACGATCTGCCCGGCGCGCGTCAGCTCCCGGAAGCCGATGATCGAGGCGATGGCGGTGTTCTTCACCAGCTGGACGAGGAAACCGACCGTGGGCGGGATGGCGGGGCGAACGGCCTGCGGCAGCACGATACGGCGCATTACTTGGCCGGGCCGCAAGCCGAGCGCCAGCCCCGCTTCCCGCTGTCCGGTCGGCACGCCTTCGATCGCGCCGCGCCAGATCTCGCCCAGGAAGGCGCTCGCCCAGAGGGTGAACGCCAGCGCGGCCGCCAGCAGCGGCGGGACCTGCAACCCCGCCTGGGCCGCCCCGAAATAGGCCAGGAACAATTGCACCAGCAGCGGCGTGCCCTGCACGACGTAGGTCACCGCGCGCGCCGTGCCGCGCAGCACGCGCAGACGCGACAGGCGCAGCACCACCATCAGCAACCCGCCCAACGCCCCACCCAGCATCGCCATCCCGGCCAGCGCCGCGGTCCATTGCAGCGCCGCAACCAGGAACTCCACATGCCCCCAGCCGAACGTCTGGAACATTCAGCGGGCTCCCACGAAGCGGAAGGCGCAGACCCGGCGTTCCAGCCCCGCCAGCCCCGTGCGGACCAGCGCGGTCAGGGCGAGATAGAGCGCGGCCACCACCATGAACGCCTCGAAGCTGCGGAATGTCTGGCCTTGGATGTCGTTCGCCGCCGCCGTCAGCTCCGGCACCGCGATGGCGGAGACCAGGCTGCTGGCCAGCATCACCAGCACGAACTGGCTGACGAGCGCGGGATACATGGCTGCCAGCGCCTGGCGCAGCACCACCAGGCGCAGGGTGGCGATGCGGGACAGGCCGAGCGAGCGCGCGGCCTCCACCTGCCCGCCGGGCACCGCCTCGATCCCTGCGCGCAGGATCTCGGCCGCGTAGGCGCCGGCGTATATGCTGAGCGACAGCAGCGCCGCGGGATAGGAGGTCAGCCGCATCCCGATGGCGGGCAGGCCGAAATACAGCACGTAGGCTTGCACCAGGAACGGCGTGTTGCGGATCGCCTCGACATAGACCGCCGGCACCAGCCGCACTGCCCGATGCCGCGACAGCCCGGCCCAGGCGGCCGCCGCCCCGATCGCGAGGCCGCCGATCATGGCCGCGACTGCGATCCACAGCGTGGTGAAGGCGCCCCAGGCCAGCTCCGGCCAGCGGGCGAGGATGCCGGAGAAGTCGAACGCGTCGAACAGGCTCATGTGGCGCCGTCGTCCGCGCCGGCCATCGCGGCCGCGCGCTGCATGAGGTCCAGCTGGCTGCGGCCGAGATGCTGATCGACCGCGGCAAGCGTCGCGTCCTCATCGCCCGCGCGCAGGGCGGCGATGAGGGCGCCGTGCTCGGCCCGCAGGAGTTCGGGCGTGTAGGTGGCGGGGGTGTAGATGCGGACCGTGTGGGTCTGGGTCATGACCTGGGCGTGCCAGGCGATCATCAGCGTATTGCTGGTCAGGCCGACGAGGCGACCGTGCAGGGCGCGGTCGAACCGCAGCGCCTCGGTCAGCCCTGCTGCGCTGTGCGCATCGAGCGCCTCCAACAGCCCGGCCTGCTCAGTCTCCAATGCACGCGCCAGCTCGGCATCGGCCCTGCCTTCCGCAAAGGCGACCCGCACCGCATGCGTTTCGATGAGCGCCCGAACCCCGTAGAGCTCGGCGATCTCGGCTTGGCGGAAACGGCGGACGACGACGCCGCGCCTGGCCTCGGTCTCGACCAGCCCATCACGCTCGAGCCGCAGCAGCGCCTCCTTCACCGGGGTGGGGCTGACCTGGAGCCGCGCAGCGAGCGCGTTCGGCAGCAGGCGCTGCCCGGCTGCCAGCTCGCCCGTCACGATCTGCGCCTTCAGGCTCGCGTAGGCCTGTTCGGCAATCGTCGCCCGTGTGATCTCGACCGTCATGCTCGACGCGCTTTCGCTCGAGCGCCTGGGCCTCGATGCACGCTCGAATATAAATTAAAAATTTTATGTAAGGCTTTGTCGTAACTGCCCAGGTAGGACCCATCGGACAGCGGCTTGACACGGGACTCGCGGCGTGAGTCAAGCTCTCCCTGTCGCCGTCCCCGGATCCCGAACCCAGTGCCGATGGTTGTGTGCTTCCCACCGCTGCTGCGGCGCCC
>JBBSIT010000026.1:0-15197 GCA_038231995.1 Acetobacterales bacterium
CGCGGATGTTCTCGGCGGCCTGCTTCGGCTCGGAATAGAACCAGACGGCGTTGGGGTTCGCCTGCCCGTCCACGTCCAGGCTGTAATACTGCGCCGTGCCTTTCCAGGGGCACACGCTCGTATGCGCGCTCGGCCGCACGAACTCCTGATGCAAGGCCGCGGGCGGGAAATAGGCGTTGCCCTCGACCGTCACGATGTCGTCGCTCTCGGCGATTACCTGGTTGTTCCAGACAGCCTTCATGATGCGCCTCCCAAAAGAAGGGCCGCCGAGCGTGCCCGGCGGCCCCGATGGTCGCTGCGTCCGGAGCGGGCGCCCCGCTACTCCGCGGTTTCCGGCTCGCGCTCCGACCCGCCCTCGTCGCCCTCGGCCTTCACCGGGGACTGCGGCGCCGTGGTGTACTCGAAGTCGAGCTTGCCGTCCTTGAAGGTGACCTTCACGGAGCCGCCGCCGACCAGCTTGCCGAACAGCAGCTCCTCGGCGAGCGGCTTCTTGATGTATTCCTGGATGACGCGCGCCAGCGGGCGGGCGCCATACAGCCGGTCGTAGCCACGCTCGGACAGCCACTCCTTTGCGGCGGAGGACAGCTCGATCGTCACGTTGCGGTCGGCGAGCTGCGCCTCGAGCTGCATGACGAACTTCTCGACGACGCGGCCGACGATCTCGGGCGTGAGGCCCGCGAAGGTGATGATCGCGTCGAGCCGGTTGCGGAACTCCGGCGTGAACAGGCGCTTGATCGCCTCCTCGTCCTCGCCCACGCGGACCTCGCGGCCGAAGCCGATCGCCTCCTTGGCCAGATCGCTGGCGCCCGCATTGGTGGTCATGATCAAGATGACGTTGCGGAAATCGACCACCTTGCCGTTGTGATCGGTCAGCTTCCCGTGGTCCATCACCTGCAACAGGATGTTGAACAGGTCTGGATGCGCCTTCTCGATCTCGTCCAGCAGCAGCACGCAATGCGGATGCTGGTCGATCGCGTCGGTCAGCAACCCGCCCTGGTCGAAGCCGACATAGCCCGGCGGCGCGCCGATCAGCCGCGAGACCGAGTGCCGCTCCATGTACTCGCTCATATCGAACCGGGTCAGCTCGATCCCGAGCGTGCTGGCGAGCTGCCGGGCGACCTCGGTCTTGCCGACGCCGGTCGGGCCGCTGAACAGGTAGTTGCCGATCGGCTTCTCCGCCTCGCGCAGCCCGGCGCGCGACAGCTTGATCGCCGCCGACAGCGCCTCGATCGCCTTGTCTTGGCCGAACACCATCGCCTTGAGATCGCGCTCAAGATTACGCAGCGTCTCCTTGTCGTCGGACGAGACGGACTTGGGCGGGATGCGGGCGATCTTGGCCACCATCTCCTCCACGTCCTTCAAGGTGACGGTCTTCTTGCGCTTACCCTCCGGCTGCAGCATGCGCGACGCGCCGACCTCGTCGATCACGTCGATCGCCTTGTCCGGCAGCTTGCGGTCGTTGATGTACTTGGCCGACAGCTCGACCGCGCCGCGGATCGCGTCCTCGGTGTAGCGGACCTTGTGGTGCTTCTCGTAATTGGTCTTGAGCCCGCGCAGGATCTTGATCGCGTCCTCCAGCGACGGCTCGTTCACGTCGATCTTCTGGAAGCGGCGGACGAGGGCGCGGTCCTTCTCGAAATAGTTGCGGAACTCCTTGTAGGTCGTGCTGCCGATGCAGCGCATCGTGCCGGCGGCGAGCGCCGGCTTGAGCAGGTTCGACGCGTCCATGGCGCCGCCGGAGGTGGCGCCCGCGCCGATGACCGTGTGGATCTCGTCGATGAACAGGATCGCGCCGGGATGGGCCTCCAGCTCGGTCACGACCGCCTTCAGCCGTTCCTCGAAGTCGCCGCGGTAGCGCGTGCCGGCGAGCAGCGCGCCCATGTCGAGCGCGAAGATGGTGCTCTTGGCCAGCACCTCCGGCACGTCGCCCTCGACGATGCGCTTGGCCAGGCCCTCGGCGATGGCGGTCTTGCCCACGCCGGGGTCGCCAACGTAGAGCGGGTTGTTCTTGGTGCGGCGGCACAGGATCTGGATCGTGCGCTCGATCTCGCTGTCGCGGCCGATCAGCGGGTCGATCTTGCCGGCCGTCGCCTTCTTGTTCAGGTTCACGCAGTAGTTGCTGAGTGCGTCCTGTGCCCGGCGGCCGGGCTTCTCCTCGCGCTCGTTCTCCGTCGGACCCTCCTCCTTGGCGCCCTGCACCGGCCGCTGCGACGAGCGGCCCGGCGCCTTGGCGATGCCGTGGCTGATGAAATTCACCGCGTCGAGCCGCGTCATGTCCTGCAGCTGCAGGAAGTAGACGGCGTGGCTCTCGCGCTCGCTGAACAGGGCGACGAGCACGTTGGCGCCGGTGACCTCATCGCGCCCGCTGCTCTGCACGTGGATGGCGGCGCGCTGCACGACGCGCTGGAAGCCGGCGGTCGGCTTCGGGTCGCCGGCGCGGTCGGTAGCCAAGCCGGACAGGTCCTTGTCGAGGAACTCGCTCAGGTCCTGGCGCAGCTTGTCCAAATCGACGCCGCAGGCGCGCAGCACGGTCGCCGCATCGCTGTCGTCCGCCAGGCCGAGCAGGAGATGCTCAAGCGTGGCGTACTCGTGCCGGCGCTCGCTGGCGAGGGACAGTGCGCGGTGCAGCGTCTGTTCGAGGTTGCGTGACAGCATATCAGGTGACGCTCCTTCGCGCTGGGGCTATCCGCGGCCCTTGCGGGCCGGGTCGAGGTGTGTGCCTGAAGTCCAAGTACCCCAGTCGGTCTTCCTCGATCGGATTAGGTGGGTAGGGCGTGGGCTGATGTCACCCTACTCCTTCTCGATGGTGCACTGCAGAGGATGCTGGTTCTGGCGGGCCAGGTCCATCACTTGCGTGACCTTGGTCTCCGCGATCTCGTACGTGAACACGCCGCATACGCCGACGCCCCGGCGATGGACATGCAGCATGATGCGGGTGGCCTCCTCCCGGTTCTTCTGGAAGAACCGTTCGAGCACGTGCACCACGAACTCCATGGGCGTGTAGTCGTCGTTCAGCATCAGGACCTTGTACATGGCGGGCTTGCGCGTCTTTGGCCGCGCTTTCACCACCACGCCGATGTTTGGCCCTTCCGTGTTGCCGCGCTTGTCGTTGTCGCTCATTGCCCTTGCATCCCGGCGCGCACGCAGCGCTCCGCCTCGCTGAGACCAGCGCCCCGGCATGGCGCGCTTCAAACCCGACCCTGACCTGCCCCCATACGCTGGGCTGTGCCGCTCCGGCCGCGCCGCCTCGTCTGGACAGCCGCCGCGGCGCGCTCCCAAGATCAGCATATCGGAACGCCGGGCCGTGGGGAAAGGGGCATGCTGGGGCTGACGTGCGGCGAGGCCCAGACATGCGGAAGGCCCGGGGCATGGCCTCGGGCCTTCCTGCCGGCGCGCGAGCCTGCGCGCCGGGCCTCGATCAGTGGTGGAAGCGCTCAGGCGGCCTTGCCGAACGTCTCGACCGCCAGCGACACGCGGCCGGCGATCGGCGCAATCGCCTGCTCGGCGACCTTGAAGCTGGTCTCGGCGACCTTGCCGGTCCCGGTCAGCGCCTTCTCCATCGTGGAGCGCGCGAACGAGGTCTGCAGCTCCACCGCACCCTTGAACGAGCGCACGGTGGTGAGCGCGCGGAAGGTGTGCATCATCTCGTCGAGCGAGGCCTGCGTGGTCGCAGTCATCTGCTTGGCGAACTCCTGCATGCCGGTGGCGACGATCTGGCCGGACTTCGCGAGCGCCTCGACATTGCCCTGGCCGAAGGTAACGAACTGTTCAGCGGTCTTCATGTATCCTGTTCCCTACTCAATGCCTGGATCGGGTCCAGGCCTGCCATAACGGATCCGCGTCGGAAGCCTGAGCGGTTTGCTGCACGGCAACATAACGGGATTTAGTGCGTGCCCGTGCCGTCGTCAAGCTAAATGTTGCAGTGCACAAAATGCGCTCGCACTGGTGGGTCAGATTATGATTCGGCTTGCAAGGGTTTGCAGTTACACAAGAATCATCTCGCAAACCTGCTGGACTTCCTTCCAACTCGATGCCTACAGTGCTTCGAGCCGACGGAGAGAGTGGATAAGCATGGCAGCATCCCGGGTTCGCGCAGCGTTTCTCCGCGCCTGCGTCGTCGTAGTAGCCGCATCCGCGCTGTCGGCCGGCGCCGTGCGCGGCGCCTGGGCGCAGATCGGGTCGGAGCGATACAGCTCGATCGTGATCGACGCCGCGTCCGGCACCGTGCTGTCGTCGGCCAGCGCGGACGAGTACCGCTTCCCCGCGAGCCTGACCAAGATGATGACGCTGTATATGCTGTTCGAGGCGCTGCGTGACCGCCGGGTCAGCCTCGACCAAGCGGTGCCGGTGTCGGCCTATGCCGCGTCGATGTCGCCGACCAAGCTCGGCCTGCTGCCCGGCACCTACATCACGGTCGAGCAGGCGCTGCTCGGCCTGGTCACGAAGTCGGCCAACGACGCAGCCGCCGCTCTGGGCGAGATGCTGGGCGGCGACGAGGACCGGTTCGCCCAGATGATGACGCTGCGCGCACGCTCGCTGGGCATGGCGCGGACCACCTTCCGCAACGCGTCCGGCCTGCCCGACTGGGAGCAGGTGAGCACGGCGCGCGACATGGCGATCCTGGCCCGGCATCTCGTCTATGATTTCCCGGTGCAGTACCGCTATTTCAGCACCCCCAGCTTCGTCTGGCACGGCCGCACCATCTACAATCACGCCCGCATGCTGCAGACTTACCCTGGCGCCGACGGGCTCAAGACCGGCTACATCACCGCGTCCGGCTACAACCTCGTGACCTCGGCCGTCCGCGGCGACACGCGCCTGATCGGCGTCGTCATGGGCGCCTCCAACAACAGCGAGCGCGACCTGCACATGGCGTCGCTGCTCGACCAGGGATATGAGCGGATGGGCGTCCCCCTGATGTTCGCCACGCATGAGCCGCCGCGGATGCCCACGCTGATCAGCTCGGCGCAGGCGGCGCCGGCGCCGTTCGCCCGCTCCCTGTCGGCGACGGTCCAACCCCTGCCGGTGGCTGCGCACGGCAGGTCCGCCGTGAGATCGGCCAGTCGCGCGACGCCCGGCCGGTCTGTCGTAAAGCCAGGCAGCCGCGCGGCGTCTCACGTCGTGCTCCGCGCCGAGCCGGACGCGCTCCGCACGCGGCCGGTCAAGGCGACCGGCGCGGTCCGGGCGCCCGCGCCTGTCACGAACGGCGCGATCCGGCCGCCCACCCTGCGCACCAACACCCTTGCCCCCTCGCCAAGCCGCCGCATCCGAGGCTGATCCGGCAGGCGCCGTCCGCACGCAGATCAGCCAAGCCCTTGCGTCTGGCCGGACGCTTCCGCATCTTCTCCAGGAGGCGCATGCTCCATGCGGCAAGGCATGCAGGGAACCAGGCTGGGATGGACGGAGGAACCGACGCGCGACGCATAACGATCCATGCGCCCGAGGATTTCGCTGGCATGCGCGCTGCAGGCCGGCTGGCGGCGGAAACGCTCGACATGATCGGCCCGCACGTCGTGCCCGGCGTCACCACCGCGCGGCTCGATGCATTGTGCCACGAGTTCATGCTGGCGCACGGAGCTGTGCCGGCGCCGCTCAACTATCGCGGCTTTCCCAAGAGCATCTGCACGTCCATCAACCACGTCGTCTGCCACGGCATCCCCGGCGAGCGGCGGCTCGTCGAGGGCGACGTGGTGAACATCGACGTGACCGTCGTGCTCAACGGCTGGTACGGCGACAGCAGCCGCATGTACGCCGCCGGCCAGCCCTCGACGCGCGCGGCGCGGCTCCTGGACGTGACGCACGAGGCGCTCATGCGCGGCGTCGCCGCCGTGCGGCCCGGGCGGACGCTGGGCGATATCGGCCATGCGATCCAGACCTACGTGGAGGGGAACCGGTTCAGCGTCGTGCGCGATTTCTGCGGGCACGGCATCGGCCGGCGCTTCCATGAGGCGCCGAACGTGCTGCATTTCGGCCGGGCCGGCGAGGGTCCGGTGCTGCGGCCCGGCATGTTCTTCACCATCGAGCCCATGGTGAATGCCGGGCGGCCCGAGGTGAAGGTGCTCGATGACGGCTGGACAGCCGTGACCCGGGACCGCAGCCTGTCCGCGCAGTTCGAGCACATGGTGGGCGTGACGGAGGATGGCTGCGAGGTGTTCACCTACTCGCCCGCCGGCCTGAACAAGCCACCCTACGCCGCGTGAGCCAGGCTTCGCAGGCGGCCTTCGTCACGACCCACCGGCTGCGGTTCAACGACACCGACCGGCTCGGCCACGTTAACAACGCCGTGTTCGCGGTCATGCTGGAGCAGGGCCGCTCAGAGCTAGCGGTCGAGGCCGGCCTGCCGATCAAGAGCGCGAGCCAGGCCCTGGTCATCGTCCGGCTGGAACTCGATTTCCTGCGCGAGATGGCGTGGCCCGGCGAGGTCCGCATCGAGACGGAGGTGGCGCGGCTCGGCGGCCGGTCGTTCACGATGCGGCAGCGGCTCGTGTCAGGCGGCGAGCTCTGCGCCAGGGCGATGACCGTCCTGGTGGTGATGGACCGCGGCGCACGCCGGGCCGTAGAGCTCACGCCGGAGTGGCGGGACGCGCTCGGCCGATGGGCCGTGGACGAGGAGTAGAGCTTTCGCCATGGCGCAGGATGTGACAGGCCGCGACCTGCTGGGCCAGCTCGGTGACGCGGCCCGGCCAGCCGATCCGGCGCCCGCCTCGCCGCTGAGCGCCGAGGGCCACCGCGCCCGATTGCGCGCGCGGCTGCTGACGGCCGGCCCCGACAGCCTGGCCGACCATGAGCTGCTGGAGATGGTGCTGTTCCTGGCCCTGCCCCGGCGGGACACGAAGCCGATCGCGCGGGCGCTGCTGAACCGCTTCGGCAGCTTCGCGTCCGCGATCGCGGCGCCGCTGCCCGACCTGCGCGGGATCGAGGGCCTGGGCGACGCTGGCGTCGCCGCGCTGAAGGCCGTGCAGGCGGCAGCGCTGCGCCTGGCCCGCGCCGAGGTGGTGGACCGCCCCGTGCTCGCCCACTGGGACCGGCTGATCGACTATCTGCAATCCGTGATGGCGCGGGAGCGGGTGGAGCAGTTCCGCATCCTGTTCCTGGACGCCCGCAACCGGCTGCTTGCCGACGAGGCGCAGACCCGCGGCACGGTGGACCACACGCCGGTCTATCCGCGCGAGGTCTGCAAGCGCGCGCTGGAGCTGCATGCCACCGCCATCATCGTGGCGCACAACCACCCCAGCGGCGACCCGGTGCCCTCGGCCGACGACGTGACGATGACGCGCGCCCTCCAGCAGGCGGCAAGCGCCCTGTCCGTCACGCTGCACGACCACATCATCATCGGCAACGGACGCTGGTTCAGCTTCCGCCAGCAAGGGCTGCTCTAAAAAAGTCCGCCGCGCGCGGCGATGTCGTGCCAACCATCCCAGATCAGCTTGAGCGCGACGTAGAGCACGATGTGCAGGCCGACCCAGGCGATCCAGCGGTAGCGCTCGAGCAGGTTGGCGATCACCCGTGCTGCGATTCCCATCAGCACGACCGAGATCGCCAGGCCGGTGACGAGCACCCAAGGGTGCTCGCGCGCGGCGCCCGCCACCGCCAGGACGTTGTCCAGGCTCATGGACACGTCGGCCAGCACGATCTGCACCATGGCCTGCTTCATGGTCTTGGCCGGTACGGCCGCTGCCTCGGCGTTCGCGCCGTGCGGCCGTCGCAGGTCGCGGTACATCTTCCAGCAGACCCAGAGCAGCAGGATTCCGCCGACCAGCAGGAGGCCGACGATGGCCAGCAACTGCACCGTGACGAGGGCGAACAGGATGCGCAGCACGGTCGCGGCGCCGATGCCGACCAGGATGGCCCGGTTCTTCTGCGCCTCTGGCAGTCCGACGACGGCCATACCCACGACGATGGCGTTGTCGCCGGCGAGCACCAGGTCGATCACGAGAACCTGCCCCAGGGCGATCAGCGACGGCATCAACAGGTCTATGTCCAGGGTCCGCTCCTGAGGCTTGCTAACCGGGCCGGGCGGGGGTAGCTCGCCGGCACTACCCCGTCAAATCCGTGAGGCTGCCATGGTACCGCGCTATTCCCGCCCCGAGATGGCCGCGATCTGGGCGCCCGAGAACCGCTTCCGCATCTGGTTCGAGATCGAGGCGCTGGCCGCCGAGGCGATGGCCGGACTCGGCACGATCCCGGCCGAGGCCGCGCGGACGATCCGCGAACGGGGCGCCGCCAAGGTCGCGCACATCAGCCCGGCCGACCTCGACCGCATCGACGCGATCGAGCAGGAGACGCGCCACGACGTCATCGCCTTCCTGACCTGGCTTGCCGAGGGCATCGGACCCGACAGCCGGTTCGTGCACCAGGGCCTGACCAGCAGCGACGTGCTGGACACCTGCTTCTCCGTGCAGTTGACCCAGGCGGCGGACCTGCTGCTGACGGACCTCGACGCGCTGCTGGCGGCGCTGCAGCGCCGGGCCTTCGAGCACCGGCGCACGCTGACCATCGGCCGCAGCCACGGCATCCACGCCGAGCCGACCAGCTTCGGCCTCAAGCTCGCCGGGCACTACGCGGAGTTCGCGCGCAACAGGACCCGGCTGGAGCAGGCGCGGGCCGAGGTGGCGGTGTGCGCCATCAGCGGCGCGGTCGGCACCTACGCGCATGTCGATCCGCGCGTGGAGGAGTTCGTGGCGGCCCGGCTCGGCCTGCAGGTCGAGACCGTGTCCACCCAGGTGATCCCGCGGGATCGGCACGCCGCGTTCTTCTGCACGCTGGCGGTGATCGCGAGCGGGATCGAGCGGCTGGCGACCGAGGTGCGGCACCTGCAGCGCAGCGAGGTGCGCGAGGCGGAGGAGTTCTTCCACGCCGGCCAGAAGGGCAGCAGCGCGATGCCGCACAAGCGCAACCCGGTGCTGTCGGAGAACCTGACCGGGCTCGCCCGCATCGTGCGCGCGGCCGTCGTGCCGGCGCTGGAGAACGTGGCGCTGTGGCACGAGCGCGACATCAGCCACAGCAGCGTCGAGCGCGCCATCGGCCCGGACGCGACGGTGACGCTCGACTTCGCGCTGGTCCGGCTGGCCGGCATGATGGAGCGGCTGACGGTCTATCCCGACCGGATGGCCGCCAACGTCGAGGCGCTCGGCGGCGTCGTGCATAGCGGCGAGGTCCTGCTCGCGCTGACGCGCGCCGGCATCCTGCGCGAGGACGCCTACCGCATCGCGCAGCGCAGCGCGATGGAGACCTGGACGCGGCTCGGCCAACCCGGCGCGCCCAGTTTCCGCGAGAGCCTGGAGCGTGACCCGGAGGTGGCGGGCCGGGTAGCCCCGGAGGCGCTGGACCGGGCGATGGCAGCGGACATACACCTGGCGCACGTCGATCACGTGTTCGCGCGCGTGTTCGGCAGCCAGGAGTCCGCCACAAAGGCGGCCTGAACCCGCCCACATCGCGCGCTTATATCCTCAGAGATCAGAGGAGATCGACATGCGAAAGGTTCTGTTGGCACTGCTGGCCCTGGGTGCCATCTCGGCAGGCGACGTGCAAGCCGCCCCGGTGATCGGTCCCGCGCCGCTGGTCGACGAGGCGCCGCAGGTGCAGTCCGTGCAGTACTATGGCCGCGACTGGCGCTTCCGCCAGCACCTTCGGCACGAGAGGTTCGAGCATCGCCAGCGGGCGCGCGAGTTCCGCCATTGGCAGCGCCGTCCCCTGCCCTACTACGGCTACGGTCCGCCGGGCTATCGGCCGGGCTACCGTCAGTTCGGCCACTACGGGCGGCGCTGGTAGCTTTCGCGCGACGGTGGCATACGCCCCTGCGTGTGCACCGTCGTCGTCCTGGTGCGGCCGGGCCATGCCTGGCCGCTGATGCTCGCCGCCAACCGCGACGAGCGGCTCGACCGCGCCTGGGACCCGCCCGGCCCGCACTGGCCGGAGCGGCCCGGCGTAGTCGCAGGGCGCGACCGGCTGGGTGGCGGCACCTGGATGGCCGCGCGGCGCGGCGTGGCGGTGGCCGTACTGAACCGCCCCGGCAGCCTCGGCCCGGCGCCGGGCAAGCTGAGCCGCGGAGTTCTGCCACTCATCGCGGCCGAGCACGCCGATGCGATCACGGCCGCACGCGGGATCGCGGCGCTAGACGCAGGCCAGTATCGGTCCTTCAACATGGTGATCGCCGACCGCGACGGGGCGCTGTTCGTGCGCGGCCTCGGCTGCGGGCGGCCCGAAGTGGCGGCGCTGGCGCCGGGCGTGCACATGGTCACGGCGCATGACCCGGACGACCCGGCGAGTCCCCGCGTGGCCCGGCATCTCCCTCGCTTCCGGTCGGCGACTGCGCCGGACGAGGACGATTGGGCCGCCTGGCGCGCGCTGCTGGCCGACGGGTCCGGCCCGGGCGGCAGCGAGCTGAACGTGCCGGCGCGGGGCGGCCTCGGCACGGTGTGCTCGTCGCTGCTCGGCATCCCGCGCGAGGGCGCCGCCGAGTGGTGGTTCTCCGCCGGCCCGCCCGACAGGTCGGCGTTCCAGCCCGTAGCGCTTCCGGCATAGCGCGCCTGCACGCGGCAGGCGTGGCGGCCTGGCCGGGGGGCTGCTATACCCGCGCCGCGTCGCCATCTTTGGCGGCGCCGCCACTGCTAGGAAACGCGACATGGCCCGCCGCCGCCAGCTCTACGAGGGAAAGGCCAAGGTGTTGTTCGAGGGGCCAGAGCCCGGCACGCTCGTCCAGTACTTCAAGGACGACGCGACCTCTGGCAACGGCGCGAAGAAAGGCACCATCACCGGCAAGGGCGTGCTGAACAATCGCATCAGCGAGTATCTCATGATGCGGCTCGGCGAGATCGGCGTGCCCACGCACTTCGTCCGCCGGCTGAACATGCGCGAGCAGCTCATCCGCGAGGTCGAGATCATCCCGCTCGAGATCGTGGTGCGCAACATCGCCGCGGGCAGCCTCTCCACCCGCCTCGGCATCCCGGAAGGCACGCGCCTGCCGCGCAGCATCCTGGAATATTATTACAAGAACGACGCGCTCAACGACCCCATGGTGGCCGAGGAGCACATCACCGCGTTCGGCTGGGCCGCGACGCAGGACATGGACGACATCGTCAGCCTGACGCTGCGGATCAACGACTTCCTGACTGGGCTGTTCCTCGGCGTCGGCATCACGCTGGTGGACTTCAAGCTGGAGTTCGGCCGGCTGTGGGAGAACGAGGACATGCGCATCGTGCTCGCCGACGAGATCAGCCCGGACAACTGCCGCCTGTGGGACAGCAAGACCAACGAGAAGATGGACAAGGACCGCTTCCGGCGGGACCTGGGCCGGGTCGAGGAGGCCTACCAGGAGGTGGCGCGCCGGCTCGGCATCCTGCCCGAGGCGGGCAACAACGACATGAAGGGACCGGAGTTGATGCAGTGAGGGCCGTCGTCACCGTCATGCTCAAGGAGGGCGTGCTGGACCCGCAGGGCAAGGCGATCGGCCATGCGCTGCACACGCTGGGCTTCCCCGGCGTGGGCGAGGTCCGTGCCGGCAAGGTGATCGAGCTGGAGCTGGCCGGCGCCGACCCGGAGGCCGCCCGGCGTGAGGCGGACGAGATGGCCCGCCGCCTGCTCGCCAACACCGTGATCGAGAGCTACCGCGTGGAGGTCCACCCATGAGGACCTTGGCCCTGATGCTGCTCGCAGGCGCCGCATTGTGCGGGACCGCGCAGGCGCAGCGCTTCTCCCCCATCAGCGGCGGCAAGCTGGTCGAGATCTGCTCCAGCCGCGACAAGACCTCCATCGAGACCTGCAACGCCTATATCGACGGGGTGTCCGACACGGTCGCGTTCTACCAAAGCATCCGTCCCCGTGACGGCAGCAAGGGACCCGCCCTGCCGACCGACGCTTATATCTGCGTCCCTGCCGGCACCACCGGTTTGCAGCAGCGCGAGGCCGTGGTCGCCTGGTCCAAGAAGCATCCGGAGGACATGCGTCGGCAGGCTACCGGCGTCGTGCTGCGTGCGCTGCGCGACACCTATCCCTGCTCGGGCGGCTAGGCCCCATGCGCGCCGCCGTCGTCGTCTTTCCCGGCACCAACCGCGAGCGCGACATCGCGATCGCGCTGGAGCGCGCCACCGGGCGGCGTCCCCGGATGGTCTGGCACGGCGAGACCGCGCTCGACGGAATCGACCTCGTGGTATTGCCCGGCGGCTTCAGCCACGGCGATTATCTCCGCTGCGGCGCCATGGCCGCGCGCGCGCCGATCATGCCGGCGATCCGGGACTTCGCGGCGCGCGGCGGGCACGTGCTGGGCGTGTGCAACGGCTTCCAAATACTCGTTGAGGCCGGGCTGCTGCCGGGCGCCTTGCTGCGCAACGCCGGGCTGCGCTTCCTGTCGCGCGACTGCCACATGCGCGTGGAACGCGCCGACACCGCCTTCACCCGGCATTACCAGCGCGGCCAGACCTTCCGCGCGCCCATGGCGCACGGCGACGGCAACTACTTCGCCGACCCGGCGACGCTCGACCGCCTGGAGGGCGAGGGCCTGGTCGCGCTCCGATATGCGACGTCGGCCGGCGAGATCACCGATGCTGCCAACCCCAACGGCTCCGCGCGGAGCATCGCCGGGGTGCTGAGCCCCAACCTGCGCGTGCTCGGCTTGATGCCGCACCCGGAGGACTTGGTGGACCCGCTTATGGGCGGCACGGACGGGCTGCCGCTGTTCGCCGGAATGGCGGAGGCTCTGGCGGCGTGAGCAACAAGCCTGTAGGCCCTGCCCTCGCCCGCGAGTTCGGGCTGAGCGCCGACGAATATGAGCGCGTGCTCGCGATCCAGGGCCGCACGCCGACGCTCACCGAACTCGGCATCTTCAGCGTGATGTGGTCCGAGCACTGCAGCTACAAGTCGAGCCGCGTGTGGCTCAAGCAACTGCCGACGACCGCGCCTTGGGTCATCCTTGGTCCCGGCGAGAACGCCGGCGTCGTGGCGATCGGCGACGGACTGGCGGCGATCTTCAAGATGGAGAGCCACAACCACCCGAGCTTCATCGAGCCGTACCAGGGCGCCGCCACCGGCGTCGGCGGCATTCTGCGCGACGTATTCACCATGGGCGCGCGCCCCGTGGCCAACCTGAACGCGCTGCGCTTCGGCTCGCCGGACGACCCCCGAACCCGCCGCATCGTCGATGGCGTCGTGCGCGGCATCGGCGGCTACGGCAACTGCGTCGGCGTGCCGACCGTGGGCGGCGAGGTCAACTTCCACCCGGCCTATAACGGCAACCCGTTGGTCAACGCCATGACGGTCGGCATCGCGCCGGCGGACCGCATCTTCCTCTCCGCCGCCGCCGGCATCGGCAACCCGGTCGTCTATGTCGGGTCCAAGACAGGGCGGGACGGCATCCACGGCGCCACGATGGCGAGCGCGGAGTTCGGCGCGGACGCGCAGGAGAAGCGCCCGACCGTGCAGGTCGGCGACCCCTTCACGGAGAAGCTGCTGATCGAGGCCTGCCTGGAGCTGATGGCGACGGACGCGATCGTGGCGATCCAGGACATGGGCGCCGCCGGGCTGACGAGCAGCTCGGTCGAGATGGCGGGCAAGGGCGACGTCGGCATCGAGCTCGACCTGGACCAGGTGCCGCAGCGCGAGACGGGCATGTCGGCCTACGAGATGATGCTGTCGGAGAGCCAGGAGCGCATGCTCATGGTGCTGCGGCCGGACCGGCAGGACGTGGCGCGCGCCATCTTCAAGAAGTGGGAGCTGGACTTCGCCGTCATCGGCCGGCTGACCGACACCGGGCGGATCACCATCCGCCATCGCGGCGCCGAGGAGGCGAGCATCCCGCTCGACCCGCTGGCCGAGCAGGCGCCCCTGTATTACCGCCCGACGGTCGAAACGCCGCCCCAATCGCCGCTCGGCGACGTGCCCGACCCGGTTGGCATCGCCCCTGCCCTGCTCACCCTGATCGGCTGCCCCGACCTCTGCTCCCGCGCCTGGGTGTGGGACCAGTACGACAGCACCATCGGCGGCCAGACCGTGCAGCGGCCCGGCGGCGCCGACGCCGCCGTGGTGCGCGTTGATCGCGTTGGCGAGGGCCAAGCCC
Organism: Acetobacterales bacterium; assembly: GCA_038231995.1. Taxonomy (GTDB): domain Bacteria; phylum Pseudomonadota; class Alphaproteobacteria; order Acetobacterales; family Acetobacteraceae; genus JBBSIT01. The sequence continues at coordinate 14,051 of JBBSIT010000026.1, forward strand.
TCGACGGCCATGCCCGGGCGCTGGCGCTCACCACGGACTGCACGCCCCGCTACTGCGCGGCCGACCCCGAGGCCGGCGGCGCGCAGGCGGTGGCGGAGGCGTGGCGCAACCTCACCGCCGTCGGCGCCCGTCCGCTCGCGATCACCGACAACATGAACTTCGGCAACCCGGAGAAGCCGGAGATCATGGGCCAGTTCGCCGCCAGCATCCGCGGCATGGCGGCGGCGTGCCGGGCGCTCGACTTCCCCGTCGTGAGCGGCAACGTGAGCCTCTACAACGAGACCGAGGGGCGGCCGATCCTGCCCACCCCCGCCATCGGCGGCCTCGGCGTGCTCGATGACGCGGCGGCCTCGGTCGGCCTCGCGCTGCGGCCCAGCGACTCCCTCGTTCTCGTGGGCGAGACCGCCGGGTGGCTCGGTCAGAGCCTGTGGCTGCGCGAGGTGGCCGGGCGCGAGGACGGGCCGCCCCCGCCGGTGGACCTGGAGGCCGAACGCCGCAACGGCGATTTCGTGCGCGGCCAAATCCTCGCGGGCGCCGTCCGCGCCTGCCATGACGTGTCCGACGGCGGGCTGCTGGTCGCGGTCGCCGAGATGGCGCTCGGCGGCGGCGTGGGCGCGGAGCTCGCGGCGGCGCCGGACGGGCTGCCGGCGCATGCCTGGTGGTTCGGCGAGGACCAGGCGCGCTACGTGCTGGCCGTGGCCGACCCCGGCGCCATGCTGGCCGCCGCCACCGCCGCCGGCGTGCCCGCGCGCAAGCTGGGCCGTGCGGGCGGGGACGGTTTGAAACTGGCCGGCGGCGCGACCATACTTATCGAAGAGCTGCGGGCGGCGCATGAGCGCTTCTTCCCGGCCTGGATGGAGAGCTGACCCTATGGCGATGGCGGCCAACGAGATCGAGGCCCTGATCCGCTCGGCCCTGCCCGACGCGCGCGTCACGGTCGAGGACCTCGCCGGGGACGGCGACCACTACGCCGCGACCGTGGTCAGCGAGGCGTTCCGCGGCCGCTCCCGCGTGCAGCAGCACCAGATGGTCTACGCCGCCCTGCAGGGCCGCATGGGCGGCGCGCTGCACGCCCTCGCCCTGCAGACATCAGCCCCAGAACAATCAGGAGCCTAGCCATGAGCAACCCCGTCGCCGAGCGCATCCA
>JBBSIT010000027.1:0-15196 GCA_038231995.1 Acetobacterales bacterium
CCGTGCTGCGGCGCACTGCCAGGCAAAATCCCTTTAATCAGCCGATGCCGCTGCTGCAAACGGCTCCAATCTCCTCCAGACGCACGATTTCAGCCGTGGAGCGCCAAATCGTCCGAAACCTCACTCCGACAGGCTGCTAGAGATATCGTTTAAACTCAGAGCGTTCTTCTTGACGGACGGGCGATGGCTGAATAGCCTGCCACTATGCACACCGTAACGCGCGCGCAGCTCGCAGAGACGATCTACGCTCAGATCGGGCTTTCCCGCAACGACTCAGCCGATTTGCTTGAAACCGTGCTCGAACGCGTGGCGGCCGCGCTGGAGCTTGGCGAATCCGTGAAGATCAGCGGTTTCGGCACCTTCTCGGTCCGGCAGAAGGGCAGGCGGATCGGCCGGAACCCTAAGACCGGGATCGAGGTGCCGATCATGCCTCGGCGTGTGCTCGTGTTCCGGCCGAGCCAGGTGCTGAAGGCGCGCGTGAACGGGTTGGCGATCCCCGCCGGTGACGACGAATGAGCGACCTCGACGGATTGGAGTCCGATGAGGGCCTGTCCGACGGGGAGGCCGGCCGCCTCAAGATCAAGAAGGCGCCCAACGCGTTCCGGACCATCAGCGAGGTCGCGGACGAGCTGCACATCCCGCAGCACGTGCTGCGATTCTGGGAAACGAAGTTTCCGCAGGTGAAGCCGCTGAAGCGCGGCGGCGGCCGGCGCTACTATCGGCCGGACGATATCCTGCTGCTGCGCCGGGTCTCGGACCTGCTCTACATCCAGGGCTACACCATCAAGGGCGTGCAGCGGCTGCTGCGCGACGGCGGCGGAAGGCTGTCGGACGATATACCGCCCGCGACCAGCTCGGAACTCGAGGCGGCTGAGGCAGAGCGTACGGCGCCCTTGGACATGGATGGGCAGACCGCGGCGCAAACGGCCGGGACGAGCGATGATGCGGCGTTCCACTCCGATCAGGCCGGCGATCTTCGCGCCTTGCTGCGCCATGCGCTGCGGGAGTTGGAGGAGATTCGGGCTATGCTGCGCGGACCGCGCGACCCGGCGTTGCAGGACAGGGACGCTCCTGTTAAACTCTGAGCACGGTCGGAGCGTAGCGCAGCCTGGTAGCGCATCAGTCTGGGGGACTGGGGGTCGTGGGTTCGAATCCCGCCGCTCCGACCACCCCCACCCCAATGATTAGGTTGGCAGCAGGACCGTCGCCACCGCCTGCGCCGCGATGCCTTCTTCCCGCCCGGTGAACCCCAGCCGCTCCGTCGTCGTCGCCTTGACCGAGATGCGGCTCTCCTCCACGCGCAGTAGCGCCGCCACGCGGGCGATCATCGCAGGCGCATGCGGCGTGATTTTCGGCCGCTCGCAGATCAGCGTCACGTCGGCGTTGCCCAGCACGCCGCCACGCGCGGCGATGCGGCCGGCTGCATGCACTAGGAACCGCGCGCTGTCCGAGTCCTTCCAGGCGGCCTCGCTGGGCGGGAAGTGTCGGCCGATGTCGCCCTCCGCCAGCGCGCCATAGATGGCGTCGCACAGCGCATGCAGCCCCACGTCGGCGTCGGAGTGCCCGGCCAGGCCGCGATCATGCGGGACGGTGACGCCGCACAGGATCAACGCGCGCCCCGCCTCGAAGGCATGCACGTCGAATCCCACTCCGGTCCGCGGCAGCAGGGCAGGCGCGAGGATATGCTGCAGACGCACGAGGTCCTCCGGATAGGTGAGTTTGATGTTGTCCTCGCTGCCCGGCACGAGCGCTGTCGGCAGCCCCGCCGCCTCCAGCAGCGCCGTGTCGTCCGTCGACGCCTGGGCATCGGCGCGCCGATGCAGGTCCAGCAGCACGTCATAGCGGAAGGCCTGCGGGGTCTGCACCCGATACAGCCCGTCGCGGCCCACCGATGCCCCGAGGCGGCCGTTCATGCCTCGCTTGAGCGTGTCCGTCACCGCGACCGCAGGCGACGCGCCGGGATAGGTCGTCAGCGCGCCGACCAGGCTCCCGATCGTGCCCGGTGGGATGAAGGGCCGGGCGGCGTCGTGGATCAGCACGATATCCGGGGCGTAGGGGGCGAGCGCCTCCAGCCCGGCCCGTACGCTCGCCTGGCGCGTGGCGCCGCCGGGCACGACGGGGAGGTGGTCGAGGCCCGATAGCGCCTGCTCGATCGGGGCGGCGCTGCCGACCGGCTGCAATAAGGCAGCATGCTGGGCGAGCTGGTCGGCCGCGTGCCGCATCACCGCACGGCCAGCAATGGAGATGAACTGCTTCGGCTGGTCCTCGCCGAAGCGGCTACCCGACCCGGCGGCGACGAGAACGGCTGCGATGCGCATTTGCGAAGCAATGCTGTCCCGTCACGGTCGCGTCAACCCATCGCGGCGATTGCGTCGGCAGCGAAGCAACACTAGTTTGCACAAATCATGAGCAACATTACCGAGATGTCCGGACTGCGGCCGATCGTGCTGGCGGCTGGGCCGCACACGGTGCGGATCGAGACGCCGGTCATCCTTGCGCCGATGTCCGGGGTCACGGACCTGCCGTTCCGCCGGCTGGCCAAGCGGCATGGCGTCGGGCTGGTGGTGTCGGAGATGATCGCGTCCTGGGCCATGGTGCGGGAGAACCAGGCGACCCTGCGCATGGCGGCGGTCGATAGCGGGGGCGGACCGAACGCGGTGCAGCTCGCCGGGTGCGAGCCGGACGCGATGGCGGCGGCCGCGCGCATCGCGGTGGACCGGGGCGCCGACCTGATCGACATCAACTTCGGCTGCCCGGTCAAGAAGGTCGCCATTGGGCAGATGGCCGGCTCCGCCCTGATGCGCGACGAGGCGGCGGCGGCGCGCATCCTGGATGCGACGGTGCGCGCGGTGGACGTGCCCGTGACCCTCAAGATGCGCATGGGCTGGGACCATGAGCGGCTCAACGCCCCAGCGCTCGCCCGCATCGCCGAGGACGCCGGCATAAGGATGGTGACGGTGCATGGCCGCACGCGGCAGCAACTCTATAGCGGCACCGCCGACTGGGACTTCATCGCCCAGGTGAAGCGGGCCGTGCGCATCCCGGTGATCGCGAACGGCGATATCCTGACCGATGACGACGCGGCCGAGGCGTTGCGCCGCTCCGGGGCGGATGGGGTGATGATCGGCCGGGGCTGCTATGGCCGGCCATGGTTCCCGACGCACGTCGCCGAGTTCCTGCGCACGGGACGGCGGGTGCCGGAACCGCAGCTTGCCGAGCAGAAAGCTGTCCTGATCGAGCATTACGGGGAAATGCTCAGCCATTTCGGCACCGTCCCCGGCATGCGGCTGGCCCGCAAGCATCTGGCTTGGTATTCGCGCGGCCTGCCAGGCTCGGCTGAGTTCCGCGCCACCGTGATGCGCCTCGACGACATCGGGGCGGTCCAGGCGCTGGTGCACGCCTTCTTCGATCCGCTGATCGACCGCGGCGCCGTGCGGACGCCGGAGGCAGCCGCCGCATGAGAGCGCCGGCCTGGCACGGACGCCTCGCGCTCGTGCAGCGCCCCCCGGCGCCGGCGCCCGTCGACGCGCAGGCCATGCTCAGCGCATTGCCGGTGCCGATCGTGCTGCTGGACCGGGATAACGGCTTCCGCTTCGCCAACCAGGCTGCCGAGCAATTCCTGGGCCTGTCCCTCATGCAGCTCGCGCAGCTCCGGTTGTCGGACCTGGTCCCCATGGACAACCCGCTCGTCGCCCTCGTGGAGCAGGCGCGCGTCCGGGACATGACGATCGCTGACCACGACCTCACGCTGGAAAGCCCGCGGTTGTGCAAGCAGGGCATCACGGCGCAGGCCGCGCCGCTCCCGGAGGAGCCGGGCAGCATCGTACTGAGTTTGCAGGATAACTCGGCCGCGCGCGCGCTCGACCGGCAAATGGTGTTCCGCAGCGCGGCGCGCAGCGTGAGCGGCATGTCGGCGATCCTGGCGCACGAGGTCAAGAACCCGCTCTCCGGCATCCGTGGCGCAGCGCAGCTCCTGGAGGGCAGCGTAGCGGAGGGAGACCGGGAGCTGACGGTGCTGATCCGTCACGAGGCCGCCCGCATCCGCGCGCTCGTGGATCGCATGGAGGTGTTCGGCGACAAGCCGATCGAGCGCCGGGCGGTCAACATCCACCGGGTGCTGGAGCATATCCGGCGGCTGGCGCAGACCGGCTTCGCAGCGCACCTGCGCATCCTGGAGCACTACGATCCCTCGCTCCCGCCGGTCCTGGGCAACCGCGACCAGCTCGTGCAGGTGCTGCTGAACCTGGTCAAGAACGCGGCCGAGGCGATCACCGGGGACACCGGCGTCGGGGAGATCACGTTGACGACGGCCTACCAGCATGGCGTGCGGCTGGCGGTGCCCGGCAGCAGCCAGCGGCTGCTCCTGCCGCTCGTCGTCACCGTGCGGGACACGGGGCCGGGCATCACCGAGGACATCCGCCCCCATTTGTTCGAGCCGTTCGTGACCAACAAGCCGTCCGGCAGCGGGCTCGGCCTCGCCCTCGTCGCCAAGATCGTCGGCGACCACGGCGGGCTGATCGAGGTCGATAGCCGGCCCGGCCGCACCCAGTTCCGCCTGTGCCTGCCCGAGCTGAACGAGCAAGACGCGGATACGGCATGAGGACGCCTGCATGACCCCGCCCACCGTCCTCATCGCGGATGACGACCGCTCGATTCGGACCGTGCTCACCCAGGCGCTCGGCCGGTCCGGCTACCAAGTGCGCTGCACCGGGAATGCCGCGACGCTGTGGCGCTGGGTCGAGGACGGGGAGGGGGACCTCGTCATCACCGACGTGGTGATGCCGGACGAGAACGGGCTGGACCTGATCCCGCGGATCAAGCGGGTCCGCCCCGACCTGCGCGTCATCGTCATGAGCGCGCAGTCCACGCTGATGACCGCGGTCAAGGCCGCGCAGCGCGGCGCGTTCGAGTACCTTCCCAAGCCATTCGATTTGAAGGAATTGCTGTCGGTTGTCGGACGCGCGCTGGCGGCGCCAGCGCCGTTGTCCGACACGCCTGCGCCCGAGCCGCGGGACGCCGAGGAGCGCCTGCCGCTCATCGGCCGCAGCGTGGCGATGCAGGAGATCTATCGCACCATCGCGCGGCTCACGACCACGGACCTCACGGTGATGGTCAACGGCGAGTCCGGCACCGGCAAGGAACTGGTCGCGCGGGCGCTGCATGATTATGGGCGCCGCCGGGCCGGGCCGTTCGTCGCGATCAACATGGCGGCCATCCCGCGCGAGCTGATCGAGAGCGAGCTGTTCGGCCACGAGCGCGGATCGTTCACCGGCGCCACCAACCGCAACCAGGGCCGCTTCGAGCAGGCGAGCGGCGGCACCCTGTTCCTTGACGAGATCGGCGACATGCCGCCCGAGGCGCAGACGCGGCTGCTCCGCGTGTTGCAGGAGGGCGAGTTCACGACCGTAGGCGGCCGCGTGCCGATCCGCGCCAACGTGCGGATCGTGACCGCCACGCACCGGGACTTGCGGCAAGCCATCCGCGCCGGGCAGTTCCGCGAGGATTTGTTTTACCGCCTTAACGTCGTGCCGATCCGCCTCCCGCCGCTGCGGGAGCGAGCCGAGGACATTCCCGTCCTGGCCCGGCATTTCCTGGACAAGGCGCGCGAAGCCGGCCTGCCCGGCAAGACGCTCGACCAGGGCGCGGTCGACCGGCTGCGCCAGCACCGCTGGCCCGGCAACGTGCGGGAGCTGGAGAACCTCATGCGGCGACTCGCCGCCCTCTATCCGCAGGAGCGGATCGGCGATGAGGTGATCGCCGCAGAGTTGTCTGACGGGGGCGCCGCTACGGCCAGCGACGAGCGCGGCAGCGTCGCGGAGCCGCTGGCGTTGGCGGTCGAGCGTCATATCCGGCAGTTCCTCTCGGCCAGCCGGGACGGGATGCCGATGCGCGACATCTACGACCAGGTGATCGCCGAGGTGGAACGGCCGCTGATCCAGATGACTCTCTCGGCGACGCGGGGCAACCAGATCAAGGCTGCGGCGATGCTGGGGCTGAACCGCAACACGCTGCGCAAGAAGATCAGGGACCTCGACATCGCCGTCGTGCGGGGCGTGGGGTAGCGCCGTGAACGTGTCGCCCGGCCCCGCGTCGCTCCGGCCCGCCATGGTCCCGCTGGACCGAGCGCCTTACTCGCGCATGCGGCGCGTAGCCGACATCCTGCTCGGCAAGGTCGTGACGCTCCTGCTGGCCGCGGTCGCCCTCGCGCTGGGCGTCGTGACGTTCATCGTGCTGTCGGGCGGCGCCCCGTTCACCATGCGGCCGAACCTGGTGTTCGGCATGGTGCTGTCCAACCTGTTCACGCTCCTGCTGCTCGGCGCCGTCCTGGCCGGGCGGGTGACGCGGGTCTGGGTGGAGCGGCGGCGCGGGTCGGCCGGATCGCGGCTGCATGTGCGGCTGGTGATGCTGTTCAGCGTGGTCGCGGTCACGCCGACCATTCTCGTCGCGGTATTGGCGACGGCGTTCTTCAACCTCGGCATCCAGGCCTGGTTCAACGACCGGGTCCGCACGGTGCTGAACGAGAGCCTGGAGGCGTCGCGCGGCTACCTGGAGGAGCATCGCAACAACATCCGCACCGACGCGCTCGGCATGGCCAACGACCTGGCGCGGGCCGGGCAGTTGCTGGCCTACAACCCGGACGCCTTCGTGCAGTACCTGGCGAAGCAGACGGCCGACCGGGGCTTGACCGAGGCGGTGATCTACGAGCCGGTCACGGGACAGACCGTGGCGAGCGCCGGGCTGATCTCCGGGTTCGGGGTGGAGCCCGCCGGGCCGGAGGCGACGGAGCAGGCGCAGACCTTCGGCGTCGTCGTGCTCGGCTCGCCCGAGGAGGACCGGGTGCGCGCCGTGGTGCCGCTCAACTCGACGCCGACCTTGATGCTGATGATCGGCCGTCCCGTCGATCCGCAGATCCTCGGCCATATGACGCGCACCGAGCAGGCCGTGGACGAATATCAGCGGCTGGACGAGAACCGGTCGGGCTTGCAGGTGACGTTCGCGCTGATCTTCGCCCTTGTGGCGCTGCTCGTGCTGTCGGCTGCCGTGCTGATCGGCCTCGTGCTCGCCAATCAGATCGCGCGGCCAGTGGGCCGACTGATCCAGGCGGCGGAGCGGGTGCGGGCGGGCGACCTATCCGTGCGCGTGCCGGAGGTGCAGAGCGAGGACGAGGTCGCCGGGCTGTCGCGCGCGTTCAACCGCATGACGGGGCAGTTGGCGGCCCAGCGGTCCGAGCTGATGGACGCCTACAGCCAGATCGACGAACGCCGGCGCTTCACCGAGACGGTGCTGTCGGGCGTCACCGCGGGGGTCATCGGGCTGGACACCCAGGCGCGGGTCGAGCTGCCCAACCGCGCGGCGAGCGAGCTGGTCGGCGCCGACCTGATGGCGGCGGTGGGCCTGCCGCTCGCGCACGTGGTGCCGGAGTTCGCGCCCTTGCTGGCGAACGCATCGGCGGCGCCCGAGCGCGCTCAGACGGCGGAGGTGCAGATCGGCCCGCCGTCGCGGCGCCGGACGCTGCTGGTGCGGATCGGGACGGACCTCTCGGCGGGCCGCACCGACGGCTACGTGGTGACGTTCGACGACATCACCGAGCTGCAATCGGCCCAGCGCAAGGCGGCGTGGGCCGACGTGGCCCGGCGGATCGCGCACGAGATCAAGAACCCGCTGACCCCGATTCAGCTCTCGGCGGAGCGGCTGAAGCGGCGCTTCACCAAGGAGATCACCTCCGATCCCGAGACGTTCACGCAGTGCGCCGATACGATCGTGCGCCATGTCGAGGACATCGGCCGCATGGTGGACGAGTTCTCCGCGTTCGCCCGGATGCCGCAGCCCGTGCTGAAACCGGAGAACGTGGGCCGCATCGCGCGCGAGGCGCTGATCCTGCAGCGCGCCGCTCGTCCGGAGATCACTTGGGTCACTGACATCCCCGAGCGCGGGCCGATGGCGCAGTGCGACCGGCGGTTGCTCGGCCAGGCGCTGACCAACCTGCTGCTGAACGCCGCCGACGGTGTCGCGGGGCGTCCGCGCGAGCCTGACGAGCCGGCCGGGCGGATCACGCTGGCGGTGCGGGAGCAGGGCGGCACGGTTCGGTTGCAGGTCGGCGACGACGGCGTGGGCCTCCCGCCAGATGACCGCGAGCGCCTCACGGAGCCGTACGTCACGCACAAGCCTAAGGGGACGGGGCTGGGACTTGCCATCGTGAAGAAGATCATGGAGGACCACGGCGGCGAGCTGACCCTGGATGACCAGCCCAGCGGACCCGGCGCCGTCGTCACGCTGTCCCTGCCGGGGCTGCCGGAGGCACCACAAGCTAGGGCGTTTTCGGCATGACCGAAAACACCCTAGTCTCTGTTTCACGCGGTTACTCAGATCGACCGACGATGAGAGTGTCGCCGGTCGACCTGAAACCGCTCTAGAGCGGACCAGCATGGCGTATGAGATCCTGATCGTTGACGACGAGCCCGATATCCGGCTCCTGATCGACGGCATCCTCCGCGACGAGGGCTACGAGACCCGGCAGGCCGGCGATTCCACGGCCGCCATCAACGCGTTCCGCGCCCGGCGGCCGTCGCTCGTCATCCTCGACATATGGCTGCAGGGCTCGCGCCTGGACGGGCTCGGCATCCTGCGGGCGCTGCACAGCGAGGAACCGCATGTCCCGGTCGTTATGATCTCGGGCCACGGCACGATCGAGACCGCGGTCGCCGCCATCCAGATCGGCGCGTACGACTTCATCGAGAAGCCGTTCAAGTCGGACCGCCTGCTGCTGATCATCCGGCGCGCCCTGGAGGCGGCCCGGCTCGCGCGGGAGAACGCGGAGCTGCGCCTGCGCGCCGGGGTGGACGCGAGCCTGACCGGCGACAGCGCGGCGGTGAGCACGCTGCGCGCGGGGATCGAGCGGGTGGCGCCGACCGGGTCGCGCGTGCTGATTAGCGGTCCCGCCGGGTCGGGCAAGGAGGTCGCGGCGCGCATGGTGCACGCGCGGTCGCGACGGGCGGACGGACCGTTCGTCGCGCTCAACTGCGCCACGCTCAACCCCGCGCGATTCGAGGAGGAGCTGTTCGGCATCGAGGCCGGCAGCGACCCGGCGGCGGCGCCCCGGCGCGCCGGCGTGCTGGAGCGCGCGCATGGCGGCACGCTGCTGCTCGACGAAGTGTCCGACATGCCGCTGGAGACGCAGGGCAAGATCGTCCGCGCGCTGCAGGACCAGACCTTCGAGCGGCTCGGCGGCTCGTCGCGGGTGAAGGTGGATGTGCGGGTGCTGGCGACGACCAATCGCGACCTGCACGCCGAGATCGCGAACGGGCGGTTCCGCGAGGACCTGTATTACCGGCTTGCCGTTGTCCCAATGCGGATGCCGAGCCTGAAGGAGCGGCGCGAGGACATCCCCGTGCTCGCCCGGTCGTTCATCGAGCGGTCCGCCGAGACGTCCGGCATCCCCGGGCGCGAGTTCTCGGCCGATGCGATGACGGCCTTGCAGGCGTATGACTGGCCCGGGAACGTCCGTCAGTTGCGCAACATCATGGACTGGCTGCTCATCATGGCGCCGGGCAGCCACTCGGACCCGATCCGCGCCGACATGCTGCCGCCGGAGATCGGGCAGGGCGCGCCGGCGCTACTCAACTTCGACCCGACCGCCGACCTCATGGCGCTGCCGCTGCGCGAGGCGCGGGACCTGTTCGAGACGCAGTACCTGGAGGCGCAACTGCTGAGGTTCGGCAACAACATCAGCCGCACGGCCGGCTTCGTCGGCATGGAGCGGAGCGCGCTGCACCGCAAGCTCAAGCAGCTCGGCGTCAACTCGGACGACAAATCGGGTAGCTAGGCAGTGCACGAACTGCGCGTCGCGATCGCGGAGCGGTTCGTGGCGGGGGCGGACCTGCACGCGCTGGTGCTGCCCGGCGACGCCTTCGCGGCGTTCTCGGGCGCGTCATGCCGGGTCTGGGTCGTCGCGGAAGCCGGCGATGATTGGCGGACGGGCGGGTTCGAGGTTGCCGGGCAACCCGGTGCGGAGGTGGCGCTTGGCTTCCCCGCATTCGCGAACCCGGCTGGGGCTGTGTTCCACGTGTTCGTGTCGGACACTGCCGGGTCGGACCGTATACTGCCCGCAGCATTTCGCGCACATCTCTCATCGAGCCGCGACCCGATCCGGTTGGGGATGCCGGCCGGCGCAGCGCCGGCGCTGCCCGCGGTGCCGCCGCGCGGCTGCTGGGTGACCGAGGATGGCAGGGCAGGGAGCTGCATCGGGACGACGGCGCTGCGCCTTGCTTCCGACCTCGGGACCTACTGGCGGGACCAGTTCGGCGCCCACGCCTCGGGTTGGCTGCATTGCTACGCCGTGCCGGTCAGCGGGGCGTCGCTGGCGTTGGGCAATCGCTCCGTGCCGCTCACGCTGCACTTGCGGCCGGACGTTGTGGCGCATTACCCGGAGTGCGGACCCGCCGTGCCGGTCGGCTTCAAGGGCTACGTGCCGGGCGAGCCTGGGGCGGCGCTGGAGGTGGTGATCGAGACCGGGCAGGGCATGGTCCGGCGTGAACTGCCTATCCCCGACCGGCTGCGCACCCTGCCTGCGGCGCCCGACCCCGTGCCGCCCTCGCAGCGCCGCTTCGTCGCGGTGGTGAATGAGCAGCGGCTGCGCGTGCTGGAGATCGGCTCGCGGGTCGTCGGGCCGGATGCCGTGAATTGGCGCGAGCGGATGCCGGGAGCCTCGGCGTATGTCGGCCTGGACGTGCATCCGTCCGCGCACGTCGATATCGTGGGCGACGCGCATCGCCTGACCGAGTTCGTCGGGTCCGGCCGCTTCGACGCGATCTGGTCCGCCGAGGTGTTCGAGCACCTGCAGATGCCCTGGCTCGCCGCCGCCGAAATCAATCGCGCGCTGCGCATGGGCGGCCTGACGTTCCATATGGCACCGCATACCTGGCCGCTGCACGAGATGCCTGCGGATTACTGGCGCGTCTCCGACCAAGCCCTGCGGGTGCTGTTCGGCCCGGCGTTCGGCTTCGAGGTGCTGCAGGCCGAGCTGATCGAGCCGATGGCGATCCACCCGCCTCGGCGCGACGGCGCGTGGCAGGAGATGCCGGTATTCCCGGGCTACGGCCACGCCGCCGTCCTGAGCCGGAAGGTCGCCGAGCTGCCAGCGATGAGCGGCATGGAGGCCTGGGCGCGGGACCGGCTGAGCGATGCGGCGCGGCTCTATCCCGAGACGGACCGGGCCGAGCGGGAGCGGATGGCAGACATGACCAGAGGAGAACACGGATGAGCCGGATCGCCTACGTCAACGGGCGCTATGTGCCGCAGCGGGACGCCTGCGTGAACGTGGAGGACCGCGGCTATCAGTTCGCCGACGGCGTCTACGAGGTGGTGCATCTGCACCAGGGCCGGTTCATCGACGAGGACCGGCATCTCGGCCGGCTCGAACGCTCCTTGGGCGAGATCCGCATCGCCATGCCGATGGGGCGGTCCGCCCTGCGTCACGTGCTGCAGGAGGTCGCCCGGCGCAACCGCGTGCGCGACGGGCTGCTCTACATGCAGGTCACGCGCGGCGTGGCTCGGCGCGACCATGCTTTCCCGAAGCCGGGCACGCCGCCGTCCCTCGTCGTCACGGTCCGGCGCATCGGACCGTATCCGACCGACGTGGACGCGTGGACGGCGCGTGCCGTGACGCATCCGGACGAGCGCTGGGCGCGCTGCGACATCAAGTCGGTCGGGCTGCTGCCGAACGTGCTGGCGCGGCAGGCTGCGCGGGAGCGGGGCGCCATCGAGGCCGTGCTGATCGACCCGCAGGGCATGGTCACGGAGGGCGCCGCGACGAGCTTCTGGATCGTGGACGGGCAGGGGGTGTTGCGGACGCGGCAGCTCGATCACCACATCCTGCCCGGTTGCACTCGTGATGCCCTGATCGCGCTGCTGCACGACGAGGGTGTGGCGTTCGAGCAGGGCGCGTTCAGCGTCGAGACCATGCGCGGCGCGCGCGAGGCGTTCCTGACGAGTGCGACCAGCTTCGTGAAGCCGATCGTCGCCATCGACGGGCAGACGGTCGGGAATGGCGGCGTAGGCCCGGTGACGCGGCGGCTGTTCGCCCTGTTCGCCCGGCATGTGCACGGGGGGTTGACCAACGCGGCATAGACCGGGCGGCGGCATGACTGATAAGAGGGGCGCGGTCCGGCACAACGGCACGGCCCACGCCAGAAGCACCGGCCGCAAGCGCCGGGCTGCGACAACAATAAGCCAACAAGAAGAAGGACACAGAAGTGGCCAACGAGAAAACTCAGAACGTGCAGGACGTGTTCCTGAACCATGTTCGCAAAGGCAAGACGCCCGTGACGGTGTTCCTCGTGAACGGGGTCAAGCTCCAGGGCATCATAACCTGGTTCGACAACTTCTCCGTGCTGCTCCGGCGCGATGGGCACACGCAGCTTGTCTACAAGCACGCCATCAGCACCGTGATGCCGGGCGCGCCGATCATGCTGTTCGACGCGACGAAGGCCGAGGGTGCGGCGCCGGCGGCAGCGAAGGAGTCGGTCCCTGGCGATGTCGGTTGAGACGGCGGCGCCTCCGACCCGCGCGGCCGTCATCCTGCCGTGGGAGCGTTCGGACCGCACCGACGCTACGCGGGCCGCCGAAGCCCGCTTAGCGGAAGCGGTCGGGCTCGCCGCGTCCATCGGGCTCGTAGTGGTGCATACCGCGGTGCAGCCGATCCGCGGGCGCCGTCCGGCCACGCTGATGGGGCAGGGACAGGTAGCCAACCTGGGCCAGGCGATCCGGGACGAGCGGGTGGCCGTCGCGGTGATCGACAGCGAGCTCAGCCCGGTCCAGCAGCGCAACCTCGAGAAGGAATGGGATTGCAAGGTCATCGACCGCACGGGGTTGATCCTGGACATCTTCGGCGAGCGCGCGCGCACCAAGGAGGGCTCGCTGCAGGTCGAGCTGGCGCATCTCGACTACCAGCGCAGCCGCCTCGTGCGGTCCTGGACCCACCTGGAGCGGCAGCGCGGCGGCTTCGGCTTCCTGGGCGGACCCGGCGAGACCCAGATCGAGGCCGACCGCCGGCTGATCGGCGACCGCATCGTGCGGCTCAAGCGCGAGCTGGAGCAGGTGCGCCGTACCCGGGGGCTGCACCGGGCCGCACGCAGCCGGGTGCCGTTCCCGGTCGTAGCGCTCGTGGGATACACCAATGCCGGGAAGTCCACGCTGTTCAATGCGCTGACCGGTGCCGAGGTTCACGCGCAGGACCAGCTCTTCGCCACGCTGGACCCGACGATGCGCGGGTTGCGGCTGCCGTCCGGACGCCGGGTCATCCTGTCGGATACGGTGGGGTTCATCAGCGAGTTGCCGACCGAGCTGGTCGCTGCATTCCGGGCGACGCTTGAGGAAGTCTCCGAGGCGGACGTGATCCTGCATGTCCGCGATGTGGCGCACCCGGATACGGCGGCGCAGCGGTCCGATGTGCTGGGCGTGCTGGACGGGCTGGTGAAAGACGGCGCGCTCGATGCCGCATGGCCGGAGCGCACGATCGAGGTGCTGAACAAGGCGGACCTGGTCGGCGGTGTCGCGGCCGTGCCGGTGCGGGACGGGGCGGTCGCGGTTTCCGCGGTCACGGGCGAGGGGTTGGACGCACTTAGGCGCGCGATCGATGAGCGGGTTGCCTCAGCGATGGAGCATGTCGAGTATAGCGTAGCGCCCGCAGATGGGGCCCGCCTCGCGTGGCTCTACCAGCACGGCGAGGTCGTCAGCCGGCGTGACACCGACGATGCCATCGAGTTGACGGTGCGGTTGCTGCCGGCCGACCGGGCGCGCTTCGAGCGTCCGGGGTGAGCCTCTCGCGCCTGCAGCTTCAGGACATCTCGCAGATCGTCCGCGCCGTTGCCCGGACCGAGATCATGCCCTTGTTCCGCAACGTGCTCGCGGCGGATATCCGGCAGAAGACCGGTCCGCTCGACCTTGTGACGGTTGCGGACGAGAGGGCCGAGGCGGGCATCGCCAAGGCGCTCGATTGCTATTTCCCCGGTTGCCTGGTGGTCGGCGAGGAAGCGGCATCGGCCGATCCCGGATTGCTCGGCAAGTTGCGCGGCGCCGACCTGGCCTTCGTGGTCGATCCGGTCGATGGCACGAGCAATTTCTGCGCCGGTCTGCCGCTGTTCGGCGTGATCGTCGCGGCGCTGCGGCGTGGCGAGGTGATCGCTGCCGTTATCCATGACCCGGTGGGGGACGACTCAGCGCTCGCGTTGCGGGGCGAGGGGGCATGGCTGGAGGCGCCGGGCGGCGGGCAGGTGGACATGCGTGTGGCTGCGCCGGCTCCGGCCGCGGGTATGGCCGGCGCCGTGTCGTGGCGCTATATGCCCGAGCCTTTGCGGAGTGACGTGTGCCGCCGCCTGCCAAGGCTGGGCACTGCGTGGGACTATCGGTGCGCCGCGCACCAGTACCGGATGATCGCCGCTGGGCATTGCCATTACCTGGTGTTCCAGCGGCTCATGCCATGGGATCATGCGGCAGGGTGGCTGCTGCACCGGGAGGCCGGCGGCTGGTCTGCCCGGTTCGATGGCAGCGAGTACGATGCTACCGAGACAACGGGCGGCTTGATCTGCGCGCCGGATCGCGAGAGCTGGTCGGCGTTGCACGAAGCGCTGTTCAAGAACCCGGCGGTCTATGGGGACGCGGCGAGTCGCTTGGCCGTGTCCCAATGCGCCTCCATCTCCGCCAGCGTCGCGTCGGATGGGGTTTTTCCTTCGTCTGAGAGGAGTTGTTCGACGGCTTTGAAGCGCTTGACGAACTTGTCGCTGGCGCGGTGAAGCGCGGACTCTGGATCGAGCCGCAGCTTTCGCGCGAGGTTTGCCAGGACGAACAGCATGTCGCCGAGTTCGTCGGCGAGGCGATCGGGGTCGGCGCTCGGCAGCTCGGAGCGCAGCTCGGCTGCTTCCTCGGCGAGCTTGTCCAGCACCGCAGCCGCGTCGGGCCAGTCGAAGCCGACCCGGGCCGCACGCTGCGTCAGCTTGGCGGCGCGGGTGAGGGCGGGCAGCCCGGCCGGGACGCCGGCGAGGGTGCCGGTCTCTGCTCGCGCCTGGCGCTCCTGCCGTTTCTGAGTTTCCCAGGCCTCCGTCTGGGCGGCCGCGCTGCGTCCGGCGGCATCGCCGAACACGTGCGGGTGCCGCCGCACCATCTTGTCCGCGATGAGACCGGCGACGTCGGCGAAGGCGAA
>JBBSIT010000028.1:0-15124 GCA_038231995.1 Acetobacterales bacterium
GCCCGCGTCTGACCCCAGCGCTCACGATCAACTCGTAACATCAGTTCTGACGACACCTTCACCAGAAAGCCGCCATATGGGAATGACCGCCGTGCAGCCAAGCACAACAACTATGGGTCTCGAACTGGACGCAGTTTAATTACAGCGTCACCCGCAAGCTGCTGGAGGAGAACGGCCTCACGGTCGGTCGCGACGTGACCATGGTCGCGGTCAGCCCCGGCACGGAGATCGCCGCGATGCTCGCGGGCAGAGCCGACGTCGCGATCGCCTACCAGGCGAGCGTGGCGGCGGCCGAGGAGCAAGGCGCCAAGATCGTGTTCGACTTCTCCAGCTACATCGGCCCGTTCTGCAACACCGGGATCATGGTGTTGAACGACACCATCGCACAGAAGCCGGAGGTCGTGCAGGCCCTCTGCACCGGCCTGGAGATGGCGGGGCGCCGGGTCTACAGCGACCCGGCCTACGCCAAGTCCATCGCGCGCAAGGAGTTCGCCGACCTGCCCGGGGATGTCGTCGATAAGGCGATCAATTCGGAGATCGAGTACAAGATCCCCGCAGAATCCGTCGTGGTGGACCGCAAGCAGTGGGACAACCTGATGGCAATGCAGAAATACCTGAAGAACGTGAAGGGTACCACGACGTTCGAGCAGATCGTGGACAACAGCTTCGCCGAGAAGGCGGCCAAGGCTGCCTGAGCTGACAGAACCCGGGCGCACGGCGGAAGGCCAGACGCGCGCTGGCCGGGCACCGCCGCTCTCGGCCATCGGCCTCGGCAAGGTGTTCGGGGCCGAGGACGGCAAGCCCGTCGAGGTGATCGGCTCGGTCTCGTTCGACCTCGGCGAGGGCGAGATCGTGAGCATCGTCGGCCCGTCCGGCTGCGGCAAGACGACGCTACTCAACCTGATCTGCGGCCTGTTGCCGCCCACCGACGGCACGGTGCTCTGGCACGGCCGGGAACTCGCCGGCGTTCCGCCGCGGGTGGGCTATATGCTGCAGAAGGATCTGCTGCTGCCGTGGCGCACGGCCGTGCAGAACGTGACGCTCGGCCTGGAGGTCAGGCAGATCGGCGCCCGCGAGCGACTCGCCACGGCACGGAGCCTCCTGGACCGATTAGGGCTCGGGGCGTTCGCGGACTACTACCCGTCCGCGCTCTCCGGCGGCATGCGCCAGCGCGTCGCGCTGGCCCGCACGCTCGCGGCCGATCCCGAGGTTCTGCTGCTGGACGAGCCGTTCTCGGCGCTCGACTTCCAGACCAAGATCCTAATTGAGCGGGATACCGCCCGGCTCGTCCGCGGCGAGAGCCGATCGCTCTTGCTTATCACGCACGACGTTGAGGAGGCGGTCAGCCTATCGGACCGGGTCATCGTACTCTCTCACCGACCCTGCACCGTCGTCACGCAGCACTCCATCGACCTGCCCGGCGACAGGACGGATATGATGGCAATGCGGGAGCGGCCGGAATTCGCGCGCTACGTCCGCGAGATTTGGACCGAGCTGGACATACGTTGATGACGCAGACTGCATCGCCTGCCGTGCCGTCGCCTCATCCCTCGCGTTCGTGGGCCCGTTGGTCTTCGCCCCGGCACCGCCATGCCCGCCGGTCGGCGCTGCGGGTGCTGGCGTGCCAGTTGCTGCTTCTCGCAGCTCTGCTGGGTCTTTGGGAGTGGGGCACGCGGGGCCCCGCGGTGAACGCGTTCCTGTTCGGCTCGCCGAGCGCGATAGCCGGCCACCTGGTCACGATGTTCAGCGACGGATCGGTCTGGAGGGATGCCCGCGTGACAGGGCTAGAAACGCTGGGCGGCTTCGCGCTCGGCAACCTGCTCGGGACCGCGCTCGGCCTGTCCCTCTGGTTCTCGCGGTTCGTGTCCCGCGTGGTCCAGCCTTTCGTCCTGGCGCTGGGGTCCGTTCCCGTCGTGGCCCTTGCGCCCATGGCCATCATCTGGTTCGGCACGGGCTTCGCGTCCAAGCTCGCCATGGCGACCCTGTCCGTGATCGTCGTGGCGCTGGTCATTGCCTACAAAGGTGCGCTCGGCGTCGATCCTGACCAGATCGACCTGATGCGCTCCCTCGGCGCGACGCGCTGGCAAATCTTCCGGCTGCTCGTGCTTCCGGCCTCGTTGACCGACATCTTCGCTGGCCTCAAGCTCACCGTGGGTTTCGCGCTGGTGGGCGCTATCGTGGGTGAGTTCATGTCGTCGTCGGAGGGCCTCGGGCACGCGATCTTCAAGGCGGGGAGCCTCTACGCTATCTCCAAGGTCTTCGCCGCCCTGACCGTCACCGTCGCGCTCGCCCTGGCCCTCACAGCGGTCGTCAGCCGGGTTGAGCGCGCGCTGCTGCCGTGGCGGCATGACCTCACCTGATCCAGTAAGCAAGGAGCCGATCATGGACGCGGGACGCATGATTCCGAAGGCCGGGCATCTCAAATACGCGCTCTCGGCCACGGATGCCTGCATCGCCGAGATCCGGCCCGGCGAGCAGATCACGGTCGAGTGCGAGATCAACTGCAACGAGGGCCTGATCACCTCGACCGAGTCCAAGCTCTCGCCCGAAACCGTCCGCTTCCCCTTCGTCAATCCCGCGACCGGGCCGTTGCGGGTCGTGGGCGCGAAACCGGGGCAGGTGCTCGCCGTCCAAATCCACGCCATGGACCTGGACGAGATCGGCTATACCGCCCTCTGGCCAGGGATCGGGATGTTCCCGGACTGGGTCCGGCAGAAGGAGTTCGGCATCCAGACCCGGGCGATGGAGGTGAGCAACGGCTTCGTGCACTGGAGCTATAGCCGCAAGCTGCCCATCAAGCCGATGATCGGCGTGCTGGGCGTCGCCCCGGTGCATGGGGCGGTGCTTACCGTCGATAACGGGACGCATGGCGGCAATCTCGACGTGCAGGAGATCACGACAGGGAGCACGGTGCTGTTCGAGGTGCAGCAGGAGGGGGCGAGCCTGTACGTGGGCGACTGCCACGCCCTGCAAGGTGACGGCGAGTGCGTCGGCATGGGTGCTACGGAAATCGGCGCGCGCGTGACCCTCAGCGTCGAGCTACGGGACAAGCCGGCCCGGATGACGTGGCCGAGGATCGAGACGGAGACGCACATCGCGACACTCGGCTGCGCGCGGCCGCTTGAGGACGCGATGCGGATCGCGTTCGAGCAGATGGTCTACTGGCTCGCAGACGAGTACGGCTTCACCGACGCTGAAGCCTACATGTTCCTGGGGCAGATCGCCGAGGCCCGGTGCACCCAAGTCGTGAACCCAAAATACACCTACATCTGTAAGGTCGGGAAGGAACTGTTGCGCTAGCGGGTTAGAGTTCGCCCGGTTTGGATGCCGGTGAGGCAAAGGCCGTAGTCGCTGCTTCTGAATCTAGGCAAGAGTCGTTTTTCCTGGCTCCTGATAGCACATCTCTGATCAGAACCCATGTTCCCAGTCGCGCAAGAGGATGAACGGCTGCGCCAGGTCTGATCGGCTGATCGGATAGGTTCCGATGGATCAGCGACGTGGGTGCCAAGACGGCCCACATCGAACCGGGTAGTCCTTGCGAGAACGGCTACGTCGAGAGCTTCAACGGCAAGCTGCGGGACGAGCTGCTGAACGCCGAGGTTTTCAACACGCTCCTCGAAGGCCTAGTGACCGCGAAGCTGTGCGGATTGGCCACGGCTTTACAGAACACGCGATCTGTCAAAAGTGCAGGTCCTGATCCCCAGCAAAATCGGGGCTTTCGGCATCACTCGCCTACGATGCCGAACGGCGAAGTGTAAAAAGACGCAGCAGGCGCCGGAGGTATGGCAACGGACAAGCTGCTGACACGGCTAGCTTTTAAGGCAGATGGCCATATTGCACAGCTTCGCGGTCACTAGGCCATGAACTCGTGTTCCAGCGCCAGGTCGTCCAACCCGGTGGCGGGCAGCTCGCGCACAATGCGGCCGAGCGCCGGCCATTGCGGAGTGGTTGCATGACCGCTCAAGCTCGCTCAAGGAGGGGCGTACGCCGGTATTTTGTCGCGCACTCATAATCATATGCCAGGGAAAGCAGTGCCGCCTCGCTCCACATCCGTCCTACGAAGATCAGCCCGAACGGCGCGCCGGAGGCGTGGTAGCCGGCGGGCAGCGTCACGCCGGGTAGGCCGGCGATGTTGATCTCGCAGACGGTGGTCTCATGGATCGTCTCCGGTCCGTGCAGCGCTGGCAGGGCGTCGCGCATTTGCGGGAACACCAGTGCATCCAATCGCTCACGTTCCATAACAGTGCCGAAGATCTCCAGGTAGGCTTCCTTCGCGGCGAGGAAGTCCGACAGCACCGGCGGGCGTGCCGGGTCGGCGAGGCAGGCCGCGAACTGCGGCAGCTGATGCATGAGGCTCAGCACACCGGCCGGGCTGAAGGCGTCCTCCTTCGCCGTAGCGGCCGCGAACTCGGCGAAGCTGCGCACGGCCGACTCGGGTCCCAGGCGCTCAAGGTACTTCTGCAGGTCGTACGGCACTGACTCCATGCCGCGGGCGTCGTAGTGGTCGAGGCCTGCGACGGGCTTCCCAATCTCCGCGAAGCCGGAGCCGAGGAACGGGTCCTCCATCAGCACCGCTCCGCGCGCTTCCAGCTCATCCATCGCGCGCCGGTAAAGGCGAGTCGTTTCCACCGACAGCGGCCGGTCCCGCCAGCCCGGGCCGTAGAGCCCGAGGCGTTTGCCGTGCAGCGCGGTCGCGTTCAGCCCCGCCGCATAGCCCTGCTTCGGCTTGTGGCCGATGCCGGCGACGGTCTTCGGGTCCTCGGCGCTGAAGCCGGCCAGCACGTCGAGCGCCAATGCCGCGTCGCGCACGCAGCGGGCGACCGGCCCCACCACGTCGCGGGTGCTGCCGGCAAGCGGCATCACGCCCGCGTTTGGCACGAGAGCGAAGCTCGGCTTGATCCCGACCCGCGCCTGTGCGGCGGCAGGATTCTGGATCGACCCGCCGGTTTCCTCGGCAAGGCCGAGCACGGCCATGCTGGCGGCGACGGCGGTCGCGGTGCCGGCACTGCTGCCGCCGGGCAGAAACTCGCGACTGGCGGCGTTATAGGTCGGCCCCGCCCAGCTGTCGTTGGCGTGGCTGCCAGTGGCGCTGAGCACCGGCACGTTGGTCTTGCCCAGGATGACGGCGCCGGCCGCGCGCATCCGCGCCACGACCGGGGCGTCGGTGACGGGCATCAGGTCCACCCCGCCCGTACGGCTGCAGAGCAGCGACCAGCCGCCGGTCGTCGGGAAACCTACCATGTCCATCGTGTCCTTCACCACGATAGGCACGCCGGCGAGCGGGCCCAGCGCCTCGCCCGCGGCGCGGCGGCGGTCGATCTCCCGCGCATCAGCCAGCGCGTCCGGATTCATGAAAATGATGGCGTTGTATTGCGGGTTGTAGGCCGCGATGCGATCGAGGAAGGCCTGCGTCAGCATCTCCGACGTCATCTCGCCGGCGGCGAAGGCGGCCTGCACCCGCTCCAGGGTCAGCTCGACGGGGTCGATCGCCACGGGGCGGGCGACCTGTGCTGCGTCACTCATCACGGGAACTCCAATCGTCGTTGGATGCGCCGGCGTCGGCAAATCTGAAAAGGAAGCAGCCACGCCATGGTTCATGCTGGCAAACTCGTCGGCCATGGGTCAGTGGCGCGCCACCTGGGGCGAGAACTCGCGAGTGATAACACCCTTACGCTCCCTCCGCTTCGCTCCACGCCGCCTGCTTGCCCAATATTGATTTCCTCTTAGATGGGGGGATCCGACACGTACGCGATGTACGAAATACAACAAAGCCGGTCACCTTCATGCCAACGACGCTGCCATAGCCTGCTCGGCTCGCCAATCTGACGACGCAACGGCGCGGCAGGCCTCCCGGCGGGGATGCAGACACTCGGCCGCGCCTTCGCCGAGCCGACGAGGCCCAGGATCGCCCAAGCCTACGAGTGATCGCCTCCGTTGCATGAACGGTTCCCGCCCCTGTAGCTACGGCGCAAGGATACGCAGCAGGCGGGGATCGCTCCGGACTTCCGCCGAAACGCCTTCCAGCACGATGTGCCCGCGGTCCATGACGTAGGCGTAGTCGGCGACCCGCAGCGCGAGTTCCAGGTGCTGCTCGACGATGACGACGCTCATCTCCCGGGCGAGTTCGATCAGGCGATCTCCAATCTCCTCTATCACCCCGATCCAGACGCCCTCGGTGGGTTCGTCCAGCATCAGGACGCGCGGGCTTCCGAGCAGCGCGCGGCCGATCGCCAGCATCTTGCGCTCGCCCCCACTGAGCGTCCCGGCGGCGTAGTCGAGCCGCTGGCCGAGTTTCGGGAAGATCGCCAGCACGCGGTCGATCGCCGCTGCCTTGTCGCGCGTGCCGAGCGCTCCGATCATCAGGTTCTCGCGGACCGAGAGCTTGCCGAACACCCCGTGCTCTTGCGGGACGTAGCCGAGCCCACGCTTCACGCGCCGCTCGGTTGGCTCGCGCGTGCTGTCGTGGCCGTCGATCCGAATCTCGCCGCGATCGGCGCGTAGCTCCCCCGCAAAGGTCCTCAGGAGTGTCGTCTTGCCGGCGCCGTTGCGGCCGAGAATGGCGACGCCGCCGGATTGCCGGACCGATAGGTCGACGTCGAACAGCACCTGGCTGCGGCCATAGCCGGCGCAGAGCCGCCGCGCCTCCAAAATCGCCTTAGACACGGCTCAGATAAACCTCCTGGACCTTGGGGCTGCTCTGGATATGGCCCACGGTCCCGCTGTCGAGGACGGTCCCTTGGTCAAGTACAGTCAACACGTCGCAGAAATCGCGGATGAAATCGAGGTCGTGCTCCACGATCACGAGCGCGCACCGGGACTTGATAGGCGCCAAGAGTTCGCCCGTCACCTGGCGCTCCTCGTGGCTGAGCCCGGCGGTGGGCTCGTCGAGCAGCAGGAGCTGCGGCTCGAGCGCCAGCGCCATAGCGATCTCAAGCCATTGTTGTTCGCCATGGGAGAGCACACCCGCCAGCTCATCGGCACGGTCCGCCAAGCGAAAGCCGCCCAGCGCCGCCATGATCCGGTCGTGCAAGCTGCGGCGAGACGCGGACCGTAGCAGTGATCCCATCCGCCGATCGGCCTGAATGGCGAGCAGAACGTTGTCGTAGACCGACAGGGCGGGGAAGACGCTGGTGATCTGGAACTTGATGCTGAGCCCTGCCCGCGCCCGCTCGGCCGGTGTCGCGGTGGTGATGTCGTCGCCTTTGAACCGAATGGTCCCCTCGGTCGGTATATGGTCACCCGCGATACACTTCATCAGCGTGCTCTTGCCGGAGCCGTTCGGGCCGATGAGCCCGTGGAACTGCCCCGCCGCCACCGTAATATCGACGTGATCGAGGGCGCGCAGCGCTCCGAACACCTTGCTGACGCCGCGGATCTCCAGAAGGCTCACGGACGCCCTCCGCCCCGCCGGCGGCGGACTGCGGCATAGCCGTAGGAGCCGATGCGCTCGCGCTCGCTAACGACGAGCCCGAGCAAGCCAGTGGGGCGGAAGACGACGACGAGCAGGAGCACGAGGCCCAGGATGATGGGCCAGATATCCTTGTAGACGTCGGCCAGCACGAAACTGCCGTATTCAATCACGCAGACGCCCACTAGGGCACCCAGTAGCGTGCCCACGCCGCCGAAGAGGACGTAGAGAACGACTTGGGTCGAGAGGGCGATTCCGACGATGCGCGGACCCGCGAAACCCTCGTGAAAGACATAGAGCCCACCGGCGACGCCGGCGATCAGGCCGGCGAACGAGAAGACGACCGCTTTGAAGGCGCCGACATTATAGCCGAAGAAGGCGAGGCGCGTTTCCTGCTGGCGGATGCCCGCGAGCACCAGCCCGAACTGGGACCGGACCAGCAGCCGGCACAATACGTAGGTAACGAGCAGAAAACCGAAGGCGAGATAGTAGAAGGGGACTCCCTCGACGAACTCGAAGCTCCCGGCGGTTAGAACGGGGATCGAAGAGATGCCGTTGGCGGCGCCGATATAGGTCCATCCAGCGGCCAGGCGCTCCGCGGCATAGGAGCCGGTGAGCGTGCCGAGCGCGACGAAGATGACGCTCGGCGTGCGCCGACCGAGCAGCAGGAACCAGGCGAGCAGGAATGCCAGGGTCAGCCCGACCAGTGCCGCGACCGGCACGGTCACGAAAACGGAGCTGACGTCCAGATCTCGGCTCATCAACGCGACGGTATAGGCTGCAGTCCCGAAGAACAGCGCCTGGCCGAAGCTCATGATCCCGGAATAACCCCAGTCGAGATCGAAGCTCAGTGCCAGCATGCCGAGAATCATGACCTTGGTGACGAAAACAACATAGAAGAGGTCCAGCGCCAATGGCAGGAACAGAAGGACCAGGAAGGTGAGCACCTCGAGTAGGGGGAGCACCCTCACGCGACCAACTGGGCGCCGAGCAGCGGGCGTGCTTTCGATTGCCGAATTTTCGATCAAGGTACTCGTGCTCCGCTTCGAGGCTGCCGGCCCGCCGCCCTCGCTCCCGGAGGAGGAGGAGGAGGAGGAGGAGGAGGAGGAGGGGCCAACGGGACAGTCGCTCAGGCCGGCAAGCATTCCTTGGGATCGACCAGCCCGTCGCTCTTGTCGACGATCTCGTATTTCCCGTTCTTGGCCACGGCGATGTACATGTTCATCCGGCAGTGGCGCGTGCCCGGGACCATCTCGGCCGGGCCGCCAGGGCCGTTCTCGATCCTGGCCTTGTCGAGCGCCGCCGCGACGGCCTCGCGGCTGAGGTCGCCGCCGGTCACCTTCACGGCCTGCTCCCACAGCTTAAGGCCGCGATACATGCCGGTCGCGGCGCCGCCCGCCGCCAGGCGGTAGGGGCCGGGATTCTTCTGGTTGTACTCCGCCAGGAGCTTCTGGCTGAAAGGGTCATCTACGTTCTGAAAGAAGTCGAGGCAGCTCACTAGTCCTTCGAACTCATGGGCTGCGTTCACGTTCAGCATATTCTCATCGTAATAAACGCAGCTCAGGCGTCCGCCCCGCTTCAGGAAACCGGCCTCGTAGAGCTGCTTCAAGAATGGGCCTACTCCCGGTGGAATGATGGTGAAATAGACAACGTCGATGTTGTTGGACATGATCTGATTGACGGTCGAGCTATATTCCACTTGATCTATAGGGTAGTATTCTTCGAGGATCACCTCACCGCCGTTCTTCTGGACCGAATTGCGTACGTATTTGTTAAGAACGTGCGGCCATACGTAGTTGGCGGAGGGCAGGGCGAAGCGCTTGCCGCCGTTCTTGATCAGCCAGGGCACGAGCGTGTCGGTCTGCTGCGCCGGCGTGGGTCCGGTGCAGAACACGTAGGGCGTGCATTCCTGGCCCTCATAGAGCTGCGGGTAGATATACAGCGTACGCCCACGATTCACGATCGGGTCCTTGATCGCCTCCCGCATCGAGCTGGTGATGCCGCCGAGCACCACGTCCACCCGGTCGCGCTGGATCAGCTTGCGCACGTTGGCGACGGCGGTGGTCTCGTTCGAAGCCGTGTCGGCCAGGATCATCTCCAGTGGGCGGCCGTTGATTCCGCCGCCGGCATTGATGTCCTCGATCACCATGCGAGCGACATTGGCGCAGGCGTTGCCGGAATGGCTGAGCGCGCCGGTCATGTCGGTGGCGATTCCGACCTTGATCGGGCCAGCGGCATGGGACCATTTCGGCCGCAGCACCCAGGTGCCGAGGCCGGTTCCGATCAGGCCGGCGCGTTGGAGAAAGCCGCGACGACCTAAGCCCATCGCATTGATGCCCTTGCCGTGATTCATGACCTAAACCCTCCCACTTGCGATTAGCCCCGCCGGCCGAAGCTTAACGATGACGAGTGCGATGACGAACACCAAGACGTCGGCCGTCACCGGGCTCACCAGCCAAGGCAGCCCGGCGCCGAGGAGACCGATAACGCCACCGCCGGCCACCGGCCCCTCGAAGGTGCCGATGCCGCCTAGCATGACCGCCAGGAAACCCTGGATCAAGAAACGGACCCCGAGATCCGCATACAGGGAGAACAGCGGCACCATCAGCGCGCCGGCCAGGCCGGCCAGGGCGGCGCCGAAGGCGAAGGTCACGGCATAGAGCCGCGCGGTTGATATACCGGACGCCCGCGCCAGACTGGGATTCTCGAGCGCCGCCCTGACCTGCAGCCCGAAGCTCGTGCGCGTCACCAACAGATAGCTGCCGGTCATTACCAGCAGCGTGATCAGTATGATCATCGTACGCCATTTGGAGAACGTCAGGTCGCCCAGCGTGAAGGAGCCGACCAGCGGTTCAGGGACTGCGTTGTAGATGCCGCCGACGAGCCCACGCACGGTTTCCCGAATGACCAAGCCGAGGGCGTAGGTGCCGAGCATGGCGATCACCGGGGCATTGTAGAAGCGGCGTATGATCGTCCGTTCCAGCACCAGCCCGATCACCGCAAGGACGAGAGGGGCGGCCGTCATTCCGAGCCAGACGGGGAGGCCGGCACTATGGAACAGGAAAACGGTGTAGGCGCCGAGGAGCACGAACTCGCCATGAGCGAAATTGAAGATGCCCATCATGCTGGCGATCACGCCGAGCCCCAACACAACCAACACAATGATCGCGCTGAAGCTGATCAGATCGAAAGCAATGTTGAGGGCGAGGTCCATTCTGCAAACCTGAGCCAAGAGGATCAGCCGAGCGCCCTTAGATGGAGACGAGTGGCGCGGACTTGTCCAGCCCCGGACGTGATCGCCGACGACCTTGGTGCACAACCCTGGTTTTCGGGCCGATGCGGCTATGTCCTCTGGTAGCGGTCACGGGCCGTCAGCCCCTCGCCCTGCGCCTTGATGGTGGAATACGTCAGGATCTGCAGCCGCGACGGAATGGGACACGGCGGCTGCAGCGGTTCGGGATCGAAGTCGAGCACGTCCTGGCGGATCATCTCGGCCATGCCGAGACGCCGCCTTACGGCGCCTCTCCCGGCGCCGGCGGGCCGACGATCGCCCGCAGCGCCTCGTGCACCTCCACCGTGAACTCCGCCAGCCACGCCACGGCGTCGCCGCCGTCGATTTCCTCGTCCCTCCCGACGGCTTCGCCCCACCGTGCCAGCACGCCGGCGAGCAGGCGGAGCATGGCCGGGGCGCCCGACAGCATCCGGGCGTAGCCTTCGGCCTCGCCGCGGCCGCGATCCGAGCCGTCGTAGACCACGGCGACGTCCACCTCGGGGCTCGTGTCGGTGCGGATCAGGCAGAACCCGTCCGCCCTGTCGTCGGCGAGCAGCTCGACCGCCAGGCGGCCTCGGGTCGGCGGCAGGCCGCCGATCTCTCGCAGCAGGTTGCTCATCGCCGTGCCTCCCGCGCCTGGTGCAGCGGCACCGTGGAGTCCTGGTCGGACACGAGGCCCGGCACCGCCACGAGGGCGAACAGCGCCGCCGCCAGCAGCACCGCACCCAGCACGAGACGCACTCCCTTCACCATGTTCATCCCTGCCGTCCTTCTGCTGCGTCCTCGTTCCTCGAAGACCCAGCCCGGCGGCCGCTTCGCGTCGGGGGGTGCAGGGGCGCGCGCAGCGCGGGCCGTCAGGCCCTTGCCCTTGCACGCCCCGAGGCGCAGCGGCAGGGCCTCACTCCACCTCCTTGGTTCCTCTCTCCCCGGTGCGAGACGGAAGCCTGAGACGTTTTCCTATGGCTACCGGCGGCTTGTCCCAGCGGCACGCAGCCCGAAGCTCTCGGTATGTTCGTCGTGGATGAGCCGACCGCCGAAGCGATCCGCCGGGCCTGGGAGCACGGGGGCGAGCTGTCCGCCGTCGTCGAGTTGCGTCGGCATTTTCCCCTCATCACCGACACCGCACGGGCGCGGCTCTGCGTGAGGACGATCGTGAGCTGGGCGCCACCGTCTGCCCCGGAGCCGGAGCCGGAGCTCGGGTGAAGGAAGCTGCGCACGGGCACCCCCCATCAAGGGACCATGCCGCCGTTCACGGCCTAAACGGTCGTGCGCCGCAGTGCCGGACGGGGTTGCGCCAGGGCTGCCTGCCGGCGAGCGACCGCCACCTCGTTCCAGTCCTTGTGGCCATTGAAGGGCAGGATGCGGCGGCTGTGTACCCCCGCCTCGGTTGCCAACGCGGCCAGCTTCGCCGCGTAACGGTCCCCGGCCTTGTCGGCGTCCGTCGCCGCGACCAGCATCGCCTCGGGGTGGACGGCGAGGTCCTGCAGCAGCGCCTGCAGCGCCGCGATCGTCCCCGGCCCCATGCCGCCGGCCGTGGCGACGTAGAGCGTGTCCGTCCGCAGCCGCTCGATGCCGGCAAGGCTCATCGTGTCGATCGGCGCCTCGCACACCACGAGACGCGTGATCGACCTAGTGTTCGACGGCGGCCAACCCGACAGCTGGAAGAGCGTCTTGGTCCCGTCGGCCGAGAAGCCCCGATAGTCCGGGCCGCGCATCTCGATCCCGGCAATCTGCCCGGCCGCGTCGCGGTGCGCGAACCAGGCGCTGCCGTATGGCCCCTCGCGCACCGCACCCATCCGCGAGGCCGCCACCAGGACCGACACCTCCAAGGCACGGATCCCGGTCAGGTAACGCCAGGTCCGCGAGCCCCGGGACAAGGCGGGACGTGCGCTCCAGCGCTGCGAAGGCGGCAGCTCGGGCGTCTTCTCCCGCTTGACGGCAGGGGCAACCGGGAAGGACGGGGCAATGCCGAGCAGCTCGCGCAGCACGCGGCGCGCCTGTCCGAAGTTCAGCCCGGGATCCAGGAATTGCACCAAGGCGAAGACGTCGCCCTTGTGGTCGCTGTGCGGGTCCCACCAGCCCCGGCCGCCGTGGTTCACGATCAGCACCTCGCCGGCATCGCGGCGATACTTCCAGCTGTGCCGGGTGCTCTCGGCCTTGTCGAGCTGCCAGGGACGGCTCTGCTTCTCCAGCAGCGTCGCGCAGCTCACCCCGGCCCGCAGTTCGTGTGTCTCCTGGTCCCGATCGCTCATGTCCGCATTCCTCGTTCCTGAATGCGATCCGGCCACCGCGTGCCGGGCGCGGGACAAGGGCGGGGCGAAGCCCACGGGAGCGAAGCGACGCACCCTTGTGGCGCGTCCGGCGCAAGCGGTATCGGCCCCGTCATGATTGAAGGAGATGGTTCTCGGTGAACGTCCGAACGGCACTCGACGGTCGTCCATCACGGCAGGAAGCGATCTGCACTCACCGGAAGTCGCGCGTCGGCACCCTGATGCCGGAGTTCGCCCCAGGGTCCCGGATGTCGATGTCCCGCGCCCGCCGGTCCTGCAGGCCCTCGCGCTCCCGCTGGTCCGGGCTGCCGCCATTCCTGGCCTCGTCGCCCCGTCCGATGCGCGACGGGAAGGCGCTCCCGCGCTGGCCCACGCCGCGCAGCAGCTCCGACAGGTCGACCAGGCGCTCCGCCACGAGATGCACGACGCCGCTCTGGGCCTGCACGCGCCCCTGGCACGCCATCATGCTCGCCGAGAGCACCAGCCGTCGCTGGCGCTCGAACACCTTGGGCCAGACGACCAGGTTCGCGATGGCCGTCTCGTCCTCCAGGGTAATGAACATGATCCCCTTGGCCGAGCCGGGCTTCTGGCGGACGAGGACCAGTCCCGCCACTGTCACCTGCCGCCCGTTGCGCAGGTGTTCCAGCTCCGCGCAGGTCGCCATTCCTCGTTTGCGCAATTCCTGGCGCAGGAACGACACCGGGTGCCGCCGCAGCGATAGCCCGGTGCTGCGGTAGTCCTCGACCACCTCGCGCCCTTCCGGCATGGGTGCGAGGGCGACGCTGGGCTCCTCGGCCTCGGGCTGCGGCGCGTCGTCCCGGTCGGAGGCGGCGAACAAGGGCAGCGGCTGGTCCGCGAGACCCCGTATGGCCCACAGCGCCTGCCGGCGGTCGAGCCCCAGTGATCCGAACGCGTCCGCCTCCGCCAGGCGCTCCAGGGCGGACACGGGCAGCCCCGTCCGTCGCTGCAGCTCCTCGACCGAGGCGTAGGGCCGCGTGCCGCGCTGTGCCACGACCTGCATCCCGTGCACGCCGCTCAACCCGCCCGTCATGCGCAGGCCGAGGCGCAGGGCAAGACGGGGCTTGCCTGCCTGCTCCAGCGTCGAGTCCCACTCGCTACGGTTCACGTCGACGGAGCGCACCAACACGCCATGCTCCTGCGCATCCCGCACGACCTGGGCGGGGGCATAGAAGCCCATCGGCTGGCTGTTGAGCAGTGCTGCGCAGAACACGTCGGGGTGGTGGCACTTGAGCCAGCTGCTCGCGTAGGCGATCAGCGCGAAGGAGGCCGCGTGGCTCTCGGGGAAGCCGTAGCTGCCGAAGCCCTCGATTTGGCTGAAGGTGCGCTCGGCGAACTCCTGCTCGTAGCCGTTGGCTACCATCCCGCCAATCAGCTTCTCCTTGAAATGGGATACGCCGCCGGTGACCTTGAACGTGGCCATGGCGCGGCGGAGCTGGTCCGCCTCGCCCGGCGTGAACCCGGCGCAATGGATGGCCACCTGCATCGCCTGCTCCTGGAACAGCGGCACGCCCAACGTCTTGCCCAGCACGCGCTCCAGCTCGGGCTTGGGATATGTCGGCTTCTCCTTGCCCTCCCGCCTGCGCAGGTAGGGGTGCACCATATCGCCCTGGATCGGCCCGGGGCGGACGATCGCCATCTCGATCACCAGGTCGTAGAACGTCTGGGGCTTCATGCGCGGCAGCATGCTCATCTGCGCGCGGCTCTCGATCTGGAACGTGCCGAGCGTGTCCGCGCGCTGGATCATGGCGTACGTGGCCGGGTCCTCGGGCGGGACCGAGGCCATGTCGAGCCGCAGGCCCTTGTGCTCCTCCAGCAGCTCGAAGCTGCGTCGCAGGCAGCCGAGCATGCCTAAGCCCAGCACGTCGACCTTCATGAAGCGCAGCGCGTCGATGTCGTCCTTGTCCCATTCCACGACGGCACGGTCCGCCATGGCCGCGGGCTCGATGGGCACGAGGTCGTCGAGCCTGTCCTGCGTGAGCACGAAGCCGCCGGGGTGGGTGCCGAGCTGGCGGGGGAAGCCAACCAGCTCGCGCGCCAGCTCCAGGGTCTGGGGCAGCCGCCGGTCGGCAAGGTTCATGTTCAGGTCCTTGGCGTGCCGCTCCTCCACCCCCTCCTCTGACCAGCCCCAAACCTGGCCGGCGAGCGCGCCCGTCA
>JBBSIT010000029.1:0-15032 GCA_038231995.1 Acetobacterales bacterium
CTGCACGGCAGCGGCCAGTCGCAGGCGTTCACTTTCAACGGCTCGTTCGGCAGCGGGGTGCACACCGTCGGCGTCCGCTTCCTCAACGACGCCTGGGGCGGCTCGCCGGCCGCCGATCGCAACCTCTATGTCGACTCCATCGCCTTCAACGGCACGCAATACCCGAACGCCAAGGCGAACCTGCTCTCCTCCGGCGTCTCGAACTTCAACGTCGGCACTGCCGTGCCGGTCACGTCCTTCACGCCCGTGCCGGCGGCCTCCTCCAACCCGGCCGTGCAGCCCGGCAGCTACACCTTGGAAGGCCCGGCGTGGTCCGCCAGGCCCATCACCTGGAGCTTCGGGACCAAGACCTACGCGCAGGATGCGTCCAATCCGTTCAGCAACTCGATCGGCGGCGCCTATCAGGCCACGATCCAGCAAGCGATGCAGACCTGGGCATCCGCCTCAGGCCTGACGTTCCAGCAGGTCGCGGACAGCCCCGACGCGAACGGCGCCGCGGCCATCCGCATCGGCTTCGCCGACCTGAACGCCCCGGCCACCAACGTCGTCGGCGCCACGAGCTACCGCTACTCGCTCTCCGGTTCGAACACGCAGACCTTCCTGCCCGACGTGGTGGTCCGGCTGCAGGACCCGAGCAAGGTCCCGCTGGCGCCAGGGTCGAACGGCGGCCTGCAGTACCAAGGCTTCTCGACGACCCTCTACCAAGTGGCGCTGCACGAGATCGGCCACGCGCTCGGGCTCGGCCACTCGAACGATGCGACGTCGGTCATGTATCCGAGCCTGGGCGCCCAGGACCCGACCCTGAACGCGAGCGACATCGCCGGCATCCGCTCGCTCTACGGAGCGCCCTCGGGCACGCAGATGGCCAGCGCCCAGGCCTCCAGCGCGCCGTCGTTCCCTGCAGCCTCCGCCCCAGGGGATGCAGTGCTCCACGACGAGCAGGGTTCCTACGTCAGCATCGACGGACGCCAGTTCGGCGGCGCGCTCACTGCCGAGGATTACGACGCCCTCGGGCTGTCGGGGAACCTGGCGTTCTCGGGCCGTTTCTACAGCGATGCCTGGAGCGTGCAGCCTGAAGCGGGCGAGGGCCTGCTCGCAGGCACGGCCATCTCCCCTTGGCAGGACAACGCCGCGGCAGGTTTGCCGGTCGGAAGCGAGAGCGCGGGCTATGCCCTCCACGATCAGGCGCCGGCCTCCACGCTGGGGATCATGGCGGGCACCGACTACACCATGGGGCAGGTGCTGCCGATCCTGCACGCAGCCTGATGCGGCATACCCCGGCCGCACCGGGATGCGCCGCCTAGCGGCTGCCGGCTAGTGTGCCGGATCAACAGTTCGTCGGCCCTTGCCGGCGGGCTTCTGATCGGTCGGCACACTGCAAACAAAGCCGGTCGCGAAGACGATTAGCTAGACCCGTGCCGGCCTGCAGAAGCAGGCCGGCACGGACTCAACTCGCCCGAGCCAGCGCCGCCGTCATCCTGCGGGCGAAGGCTGCGGGATCGCGCGGGGCCTCCCCGTCCTGCACGCGGGCGAGGTCGAGCAGGGTCTGCGCGGCCTCGTCCACGCTCTCCCCCGCCTCGAACCGCGCCGCCAACGCGTGGATCAGCGGGTGCCGCGGGTTGCACTCCAGCACTGGGGCGCCACCGGGTCCCTTCCCGCCGCGCCGCCGCATCAGCCGCTGCATCTGCAAATCCGGCCCGGCGCCGGCCGCCAGCACCACCGCGCTATCCACCAGCCGGTCCGTCGCCCGCACGTCCGCCACCGCGTCGCCCAGCGCCGCCTTCAGCGCGGGCAGCAGGCGCGACACATCCGCCGCCTCCCCTTCCTCCGCCGCTTCCGGCTCGTGCTTCGCGAGCGCATCGCGATCCTGGGTGATGCTGCGCAGCGGCTTGCCGTCGAACTCGCGCAGCCGGTCCGGCCAGAACGCATCCACCATGTCGGCGAGCAGCAGCACCTCGAGGCCGCGCGCGCGGAAGCCCTCGAGCTGCGGCGACTGGCGCAGCGCGTTGGCATCGTCACCGGTTAGGAAGTAGATCGCCTCCTGCCCTGGCCGCATCCGCGCGACGTATTCGGGCAGGCTGACCAGGCCGTCCAGGGCGGAGGAGCGGAAGCGCATCAGCGGCGCCAACTCGGCGCGGTGCTCCGCATCCTCCCATACGCCCTCCTTCAGCACCGGGCCGAACGCCTCCCAGAATCGGGCGTAGTCCTCGGGGTCCTTCGCGCGGGACTTCAGCTCCGACAGCACCCGTCCCGTGACGGCCTTGCGGATGCGCGCCAGCACCGGCGTCGCCTGCAGCATCTCGCGCGAGACGTTCAGCGGCAGGTCCTCGGTGTCCACCACGCCGATGACGAAGCGCAGCCAGGGCGGCAGCAGCCCGGCCTGATCGGTGATGAACATGCGGCGCACGTGCAGCCGCACGCGGCTCTCCCGCGGCTCCTCCACCGCCTCGAACGGGCGGGAGCCGGGGATCATCAGCAGCGCGTAGAACTCCAGCGCGCCCTCCGCCCGCCAGTGCAGCACGGCCCAGGGCTCGTCGAACAGCAGGCCGAGGCCGCGGTAGAACTCGGTGTAGGCCGCCGCGTCCACCTCCGTCTTCGGCTTGCGCCACAGCGCTGTGCCCTCGTTGACCGGGCGATCCTCGCCCTCGTTCGCGAGCACGATCGGCACCGTGATGTGGTCGGCCCACTTGCGCACGACGGTCTCTATGCGGATCGGCTCCAGGTACTCGCCCGCGTCCTCCTTCATGTGCAGCAGCACGCTCGTGCCGGCGGCGTCGCGCGTGGCGGGCGCGATCGTGTAGGCGCCGGCGCCGTCGGACGCCCAGGTCCATGCCTCCTCCGACCCGGCACGACGCGACGTGACCTCCACCCGGTCCGCCACCATGAACGCGGAGTAGAAGCCGACGCCGAACTGGCCGATGAGGTTGACCCGGTCCTCCGGCGCCGCCTCCGCGATCCGCTCGCCGAAGGCGCGCGTTCCGGAGCGGGCGATGGTGCCGAGATTGGCGCCCAGCTCCTCGCGGCTCATGCCGATGCCGTTGTCCTCGATCAGCAGGGTGCGGGCATCCTTGGCCGGCACGATGCGCACGCGCGCATCGGGCGCAAGGGCGAGGGACGCCTCGGTCAGCGCCTCGAAGCGGCGGCGGTCCACTGCGTCGGCGGCGTTGGCGACCAACTCGCGCAGGAAGATCTCGCGGTCGGAGTAGAGCGCGTGCACGACGAGATCGAGCAGCCGGCCGACCTCGGCGCTAAACTCGTGGTGTTCGACGGTCTCGCTCATTCCTTCGGCCCTCCATACTCGTGCGCGGCGCGGATATGCCGTGGGCCGGGCCAGGTTTCAGCGCGTGCGCCGGGTCCGCCTGTCGCCCGGGAGGCCTCCCAGCTACGTGTCCTGCGCGTCGCCGCCGCTCCCCGCCCCTCCGATGCCGCTGCGCGACGGCGCGTCTGACCCGGGCTCGACCGTGCGGCTCATGGCGGCGATCTCGTCATCGTCCTGCGGGCCGAGATCATCCGACGCCGGGTTGACCGGCTCGTCCGACCGCTCCTCCAGCGCCGCGATCACCGCCTCGGGGTCGATG
Organism: Acetobacterales bacterium; assembly: GCA_038231995.1. Lineage (GTDB taxonomy): Bacteria > Pseudomonadota > Alphaproteobacteria > Acetobacterales > Acetobacteraceae > JBBSIT01. The sequence goes on from JBBSIT010000029.1 coordinate 3,579, forward strand.
CGGTTGGCCTCGGCGAACAGGCGGTCGGCCTCGTCGCCATCGCCGCTGGCCTGGGCGCGCAGGGCCTGCTCGGCGAGCTGGCGCGCCGCCCCGTGCTTGCCGCCGACGCCGTCGGACTGGTCGATGCTGTCGCTCATGATGCAGTCCCCGTGAGATGCCGGTGCGATGAACGCCGCGCCGCGCCAGCCGGTTCCAGCCGGCCGGTGCGGCGCAAGTCCCGTGGGCGTGGGCAGCAGCGACGCGCCGCCGTCCCGGGCGGCTCATGGCGTGGAACGATCGGGCTGTTCCAGGCGTTCGGGGACGCAACAGGAGGACCGAATGGCCGAGATACGCAGGCTTGACCCGCATGCCCCCCTGCCGGAGGGGCTGGGTCGGCATGTCATCGTGTTCAACCATTTCGACGAGGACAACCCGCGCCGCACGGTGACCGAGATCATCCTTGCGACCGGCAACGGCGAGACGCAGACGACCCGGCCGGTCCAGCCCGACGGAACGCCGATGAGCTTCGACGAAGCGGTGGACGCGGGCCGCCGCGTCGCCGAGAGCGAGGGGCTGCCGATGGTGTACGCGGTCGATCGTGCGGCGGGAGCGCGGGAGCGCGAGATCCTGTCGCATGGCGGGGACCATACCGTCGATATGGCGAAGCTGGACGACATGGACCTGGAGGAGGGCGAGCGAGGCCCCGACATGCGCCGCCCCTAATGGATGAAGCAGCCCCAGCGAGGTCCCGCGCATGCCCCATTCCGGCCACATGGCAGGGATAGGTAGGCATTCATGGGCGGGAGCAAACGATATTGTCACGGGCCTGTGAACGGTTGCATCACGCAGCCGATGGTTCCCGGATGCGCGCATTGCCCTAAGTCTGTTGGGCAAACGCCTACGTCCCCCCTTTCCACCCCCGGCATACGCCTTCAGCGTTGCCAAAACCGAGAAGAGAGTTCGTGATGCCTGATAGCGGGCTAGACGCGGCCACCATAGGGCGGCGCGTGGGTGTGCTTGTAGTCGGCCTGGGTGGCGCCGTCGCCACCACCGCCGCGGCGGGCATCGAGATGCTGCGGGCCGGCAGCAACGACATGGCGGGCCTGCCGCTCGCCGGCGTAGGCGCGCCGGGGATCGCCGCCTACCGCAACCTGCACTTCGCGGGTTGGGACCTGCATGGCGAGGACCTGGACAGCGCGGTGCGCGAGCACCGGGTGCTGGACCGCGAGCAGTCCGAACTCGTTTCCCCCGCGCTCAGCGGCATGAAGCCGTGGCCCGCGGTCGGCAGCGTCGATTTCTGCAAGAACGTGGACGGCGCCAATAAATTCGCCGCGAAGTCGCACCGCGAGGCGGTGGACCGCATCCGCGACGACATCCGCCGCTACCGCCGCGAGACCGGCATCGACAACGTGGTGGTCATCAACCTGGCCTCCGTCGAGCGCTGGCCGGACAAGTCCGCCCCCGCGCTGCACACCCCCGAAGGCTTCGAGCGCGGCCTCGACGCCAGCGATCCGGCGATCAGCCCCGCTATGCTGTACGCTTACGCCGCCATCACCGAGGGCGCGCCCTACGGCAACTTCACGCCGAGCCTCGCCGCCGACATCCCGGCGCTCACCACTCTGGCGGAGCGCAACTGCGTCCCCGTCGCCGGCAAGGACGGCAAGACCGGCCAGACCTTCATCAAGACGGTGCTGGCGCCCGCCTTCCGCTCCCGCTCGCTCTACGTCGAGGGCTGGTTCAGCACCAACATCCTCGGCAACCGCGACGGATTGGCGCTCGACAACCCGGCCAGCCTGCAATCCAAGCTCAACACCAAGGGCTCGGTGCTGGACGACATCCTGGGCTACCCGGTCGAGGACCACATCGTCGATATCCGCTACTACAAGCCGCGCGGCGACAACAAGGAAGCCTGGGACAACATCGACCTGGTGGGCTTCCTCGGCCAGAAGATGCAGATCAAGGTCAACTTCCTCTGCCGCGACAGCATCCTCGCCGCACCCCTCGTCATCGAGATCGCCCGCGTGCTCGACCTCGCGCGCAGCCGCGGCCGCGGCGGCATCCAGGAGCAGCTCGGCCTGTTCTTCAAGGCGCCGATGACGCCGGCCGGCAAGCGCGAGGAGCACAGCTTCCCCGTGCAGGAGCGCGTCCTGCTCGACTGGCTGGCCGCCGCGTAGGCACAGCATGCTGGACAAGGTGCAGGGGAGCGGGATGGGGCTGGCAGCCTTCGTCCCGCTCGCAGTGGAGCTGTGCGACCTCAAGCGCGTGCGGGACGCGTCCTCGCCGGACAGTCTGGCGTCGCGCATGTTCCGCCGGGCCTGGGGCGCGCTGCTGGCCGGGCAGGATACTGGCGAAGTCGCGCTGCGCAGCACGGCCTACGCCGTTGCCGCTTGCCGGCTCGGCGGGATCGACCGCGGTGTACTGCTGCGCTGTGGGCTGAGTGAGAGCGAGACGGCCGCCGTGCTCGCCCGATCGTTCGACGAAGTGTCGCAGCCAGTCCTTCCGTCGCTGCGGACCCGGTTGCGCGACGAACTCGGTCAGGAGCTGGCACCCGGGCCAGCGCCGGATTTCGCCGAAGCGCTCATCTGCCAGCCCCGCGCGGGCGCCACCTGCCCGGGCAAGCCGCGCATCGTGCTGGAGCCGCCGGAGGGGCACGGTGACCACTGCTTCATCGTCGCCGCCCTCGGCGCGCTGCTCGCCCCGCAATACGGCGCCGACCCGGCGGCCGCGTTCCTGGCCGGCATGGCGCATCATCTGCACAACGCCGCCCTGCCTGATGGCGGCTTCGCCGGCGAGATGCTGCTCGGCGAACATCTCGAACCCGTGATGCAGCGCCTATTCGCCGAGGCTCTGGCGACCCTGCCCGCCCCGTTCCGGCGCGAGACGGACGCAGCACTCGCGACCATCCGCGATGCGGACACGCCGGGCGGCCGCGCCTTCCACGCCGCCGACGTAATCGACCGCGTGCTGCAGATACGGCACTACGACCGGGTTGCCGCCTTCACGGTCGATCAGGCGCTGGGGGACATGGACCTAGTGCACGCGGGACCGGTCCAGGGTTTCCACAAGCTGGTGCTGCAGGACGCCGGATTGCCGTGACCACCTGGGCTGACGGCGAGCTGTCGAGCCCAGTCTCGGGCCGGCCGCTCGCAGCCGACACGCCGCACTCCCTCGCCGCCGGCGCCGAGCGCTGGCCGGTGGTGGACGCCATCCCGTTCCTGCGCGTGGACCGCCGCGCCCTGGCCGACGCGGCGTTGGCCGCGCTCGACGCCGGCGACCGCGAGGGCGCGCTGGTGGCGCTGCTCGGCGACCAGGACAACTGGGCGCGCACACCGCCGCCGGACGAGGCGGCGCGGCACGCCCTCGTGCGCGATGCCGCCCGCCTCAGTTTCCGCGACGCGATGGACAGGCTGGCCTTCGGTCCGGTCGCGGCCTATTTCGCGCATCGCTGGTCCGACCCCACCTTCCTGTCCGGCCTGGCGCTGGCCGAGGCGCATATAGCGTCCGGCCCGGTGTTCGAGCTGGCCTGCGGCGCCGGGCACTTCCTCGCCGAGTTCGCCCGGGTGTCCGAGAGCGTCTCCGGCGCGGACCTGGTATTCGCCAAGCTGTGGCTCGCCCGGCACTGGCTGGCGCCCGGCGCGCGCCTGGTCTGCTTCGACGCCGCAGCGCCCTGGCCGTTGCGCGACGCTTCCGCCGCGACCGTGTTCTGCCACGACGCGCTGTATTTCCTGCCAAGCAAGCCGCACGTCGCGGCCGAGATGCGCCGCGTGGCGGGACCGGACGGCGCCGTGCTGGTCGGGCACGCGCACAACGCGCTGGTGGACAACCTCTCGGCCGGCGAGCCGCTGGCGCCCGTAGCCTACGCCGCGCTGTTCGACGCGCCCCTGCTGTACGACGACCGCGAGCTGACGGCCGCCCTGATCGAGGCGCGCGCGCCGCGTCCGGCGACGCTCGAGGCGCTGGCGGACGCGCCGGCAGTGGCGCTCGTCTCGGGCGCCGGGCAGCCGCGCGCTGTGCTAGGCGTGTTCGCCCTGCCGTCGCCCGGTACGAAGCTGCGGCGCAATCCGCTTTACGCCGCCGGCCGGATCGCCTGGCCGTCCGAGCGCTACGAGCGGGAATACGGACCGCTCGCGACCTATCCGGCCCGCCCGGAAGGCCCGGAGCAGGCCCTCGCCGGCACCGACCCGGCGACCGACGACTTAGCCCGCCGCCGTGTTCTCGTGGCACTGCCGGGGCGCTGGTAGTGCTGCGCTGGGGCATCGCCGGCTGCGGCTGGGTGGCGCGGGACTACGCCGGCCCGGCGATCGAGGCGTCCAGCAACGGCCGGGTCGCGGCGCTGTACGACCCGGACGCGGGCTCGCTCGCCCGCGCCGCAGCGCTGTTCCCCGCGGCGGCCGCCCACGCCGATCTTGCCGCGCTCCTGGCCACGCCGAGCCTCGGCGCCGTCTACGTCGCGTCGCCCAACCACGCCCACCGCGCGCTGGTGGAGGCGGCGGCCGGCGCCGGGCTGCCGGTGTTGTGCGAGAAGCCGATGGCGACCACGCTAGAGGACGCGCGCGCTATGGTCGCGGCCTGCGTGGCGGCCGGCGTGCGCTACGCCACTGCGTTCGACCAACGATTCCACGCGGCGCATCAGGCACTCGCGGCGCTGATCGCCGAAGGGCGGCTCGGCACTGTCATCGCGGTCCGCATCGTCTATGCGTGCTGGCTCCCCGCCGACTGGCCCGGCGCGTCGCACGGCGACAACTGGCGCATCGACCCGGCACGCGCCGGTGGCGGCGCCCTAATGGACTTGGCGCCCCACGGCCTCGACCTCGCCGCCATGCTGCTCGGCGAACCGCTCGCGGAGGTCGCCGCTATGGGCCAGCGACGGGTGCACCACTACAGCGTCGAGGACGGCGCGCTGCTGATGGCGCGCTCCCGCTCCGGCGCACTGGTGCAGATGCACGTCGCCTATAACTGCCCCGAGACGCTGCCGCGCCGGCGTTTGGAGGTAGTCGGCACCGGTGGCCAGGCGGTGGCGACCGACACGATGGGCCAGACCGGCGGCGGCACGCTCGAGCTGATCGACGTCGCCACCGGCGTCGCAGCACCCATCGACGTCCCTGGCCTCGACCGCTCGCCGTTCCTCAACCAGGTCGAGGCCTTCGCCGGCGCCGTGCTTGGCGCCAACGCCTTCCCCTTCACGCCCGAGGGCGACCTCGCCACCATGGCGCTGGTGCTGCGGGCGCAATCCATGGTCAGCACATGAGCAAGCACTTCCTGCCGCCGGACATGCCCGACGCGGCCGCCGCCTACGTCGCCAGCATGCCGGAGGGCCGGGTCGAGCTGTTCCCGCTCGGTCCGCTCGACCGCACCGGCGTGTCCTGCTGGAACGCCATCTTCCTCAACGCGGACGGCACGCGCTGGCACGGCGTGGCGCCGCACGGCGTCGGCTACGGCGTGGACGACGCGGGCGCCATCATCGGCACCACCGGCGAGCTTGCCGAGGCCGTGCACTCCGCGGTCGAGATCCACCGCATGCCGCGCCGGGTCGCGACCTATGCCGGCTTGCGGGCCGAGCTAGACGAGCGCGGCGTCGCGGACCCGCTGACGCTCTACCTGCCCGCCGGCAGCCCGGTCGATCACGACACCCCCCTCGAATGGGTTCCCGCCCACCGCTGGCCCGGGGGCGAGACCGTGCTCGTGCCGATCGACATCGCCGCGTGCTCCGTGGGCGACCTCAGCCCGGGCTACGCGCCGTTCACGACGCCGATCACCAACGGCCTCGGCGCCGGGCCGACGCTCGATTTCGCGATCGGCCATGGCATCTGCGAGCTGCTGCAGCGCGACGGCAACGGCACGGGCTTCCGCGCCATGGACCGCGGCATCGCGCTCGACCTGGGCGACGGCCCGGCGGACCCGCGCACCCGCGCGCTGCTGGCCCGGCTGAACGGTCTTGGCATCGAGGTGATCCCCAAATTCGCCACCACCGAGTTCGGCACCGCCAACGTCTATTGCGTCGGCGCGGAGCGGGACGGGGTGGCGGCGCCGTTCCCGATCATGGTGACGGCGGCGGGCGAGGCGGCGTCGCTCGACCGGGAGCACGCACTGCGCAAGGCGGTGTTCGAGTTCGCCGCAGCGAGGATGCGCAAGGTGTTCAGCCACGCGCCGCTGGCCGCCATCGCGGGCGTGGCGCCGCCGGGCTACCTCGACCGGTTCCGCGCCTATCACACGCTCGGCGGCGAGGAGAGCCGCAGCCTGCGCGCCATGGTCGATTGGCTGCGGCTGGACCAGGCGGCGCTGAAGGGGTTGCTGGCGGACACCGTGCTGTCCCGCCGGGCCGTGCAGCGCTTCGACGAGCTGCCGACCTGGGACGGGCCGCTCGCCGGCACCGGGCTGGTCGCCGAGCTGGCCCGGCGCTTCGCAGAGCACGGGATGGAGATCCTGTACCTCGACTGGTCGCCACCCGGGGCGCAGGACGTGCATGTCGTGAAGGCGATCGTGCCGGGCCTCGAAGTCGAGACGATGAGCTACCACCGGATCGGCGAGCGCGGCGTGCGCAAGCTGATGGAGCGGGGCAGCCCGCTCGTGGGGATCGGCGCGCCGCCGCCGGGTGCTGCGCCCGTGCGGCTGCCGGCTGGCGCGGCCGAGCGGCTGGGCGGCCCGGCCTGGCTGGATGTGGCCGAGGTGGACCGCATCGTCGGCCGGCTGTATCCGCTGTATCGCGAGCCGGAGGTGCACAGCGCACCGATCTCGATGGAGCCGCGCGCGTGACACTCCGCTTCGCCTACAACACCAACGGCGCCGCCAACCACCGGCTGGACGACGCGCTCGCGCTGATTGCCGATGCCGGCTACGACGGCGTGGCGCTCACGCTCGACATCCACCATCTCGATCCCTTCGCGCCGGACTACCGGGCGCAGACGCGCCGGGTCGCGGCCCGGCTGCGCGAGCTGGGCCTGGGCTGCGTGATCGAGACCGGCGCGCGGTTCCTGCTCGACCCGCGCGCCAAGCACGAGCCGACCCTGGTGACGGCGGACCCGGCCGGCCGGGCGCGCCGGGTCGAGTTCCTGTCGCGCGCGCTGGGGGTGGCGGCCGAGACGGGCGCCGACGCCATGAGCTTCTGGGCCGGCGTGCCGAAACTCGGCGTGTCCCACGCCGACGCCCGCGCCTGGATGCGGGACGGCGCCGAGCAGGTGGCGCACCGGGCGGAGGCGCTCGGCACGGTCGCGGCGCTGGAGCCGGAGCCCGGCATGCTGGTCGAGACGGTGGACGACTGGGCGGCGCTCGCCATCCCCGGGCTGCGGCTCGCGCTCGATACCGGGCACCTCATCGTCACCGGCGAGCGCGACCCGGCCGAGGCAGTGCGCGAGTTCGCCCCGCGTCTCGGCACCGTGTCGATCGAGGACATGAAGCGCGGCGTGCACGTCCATCTGCCGTTCGGCGAGGGCGACATGCCGGTGCCGGCGATCCTGGCGGCGCTGCGCGAGGTCGGGTTCGACCGGCTGGTCTGCGTGGAACTGTCGCGCGAGAGCCATCGCGCCGACATTATGATCCCGGCGTCGCTGGCCTATCTCAAGAGTGCGGCATGAGGGTCTGCTTCGTCTCGCGCCGCTTCTTCCCGGCCATCTCGGGCATGAGCGTCTATGCGCTGAACCTGCTGCGCGAGCTGGTCGGCGCCGGGCACGACGTGACGATGATCAGCCAGTATCGCGGCGATCCGTTCGGCATGCGCGTCTATGGCGGTGGGCCGCCGCCGCCCGTGCCCGGCGTGCGCGTGATCGGGCTGGAGCAGGTCGGCGAGCAGGACGGCGGCGACTTCGAGCGGGACGTGGCGAACATGGTGGACGCCGTTGTGGCGGAACACCGCCGCCGCCCGTTCGACGTGCTGCACGCGCAGTACGGTTATCCCCCCGGCTGGGCGGTGCTGGAGGCGTCCCGCATCACCGGCGTTCCGAACGTGGTCTCGATCCAGGGCGGTGACGGCCATTGGGTCGGCAGTTGCTGCGAGACGCACCGGCTGGCGATGACGCGCGTGCTGGACCATGCCAACGCCGTGCTGATCGGCTGCCAGTCCTTCGCCGACGAAGTGATCGAGCGGCTCGGCACGGACCCGGCGCGGTTCACCATCGTGCCCGGCGCGGTCGATACCGCGCGGTTCACCCCAGCCGATCCGCCGCCCGCGGACGAGCCGCCGGTGATGCTGTACCACGGCCGGGTGGACGCACGGAAAGGCGTGCTGGACCTGCTTGATGCGGCCCGGCAGTTGCGGGACGAGGGCATCGCCTACCGTTTGCTCATCAGCGGCATCGGCCCAACCTTCGATGAGACCGCGGCGGAGATCGAGGCGCTCGGCCTGTCCGGGCAGATAGAGATGACCGGCTACGTGGAGTACGAGGACGTGCCTGAGGTGTATCGCCGCGCGCATATCTTCGTCTCGCCGACCTACGCGGAGGGGTTCAGCAATACGATCCTAGAGGCGATGGCCAGCCGCCTCGCCGTCGTGTCGTGCCGCTCGGTCGGCGTGGTGGACTGCATCCGCGACGGGGAGAACGGGTTGCTGACCGAGCCCGGCGACCGCGCCGGCCTGGCGGCGGCGCTGCGGCGCGTGCTGCAGGACCGCGCGTTGCGCGAGCTTCTGGCCGACGCGGCGCTCGAGGAATGCCGCCGGGTCTATTCCTGGCGCAAGGTCGGCGGCCAGATCATGGACGTCTATGCTGCCGTGGCCGGCCAGGCGCCGGACCTCGCCTGGTCCTCGGCGCTGCCGGTCACGCCCTGCCGGTTCCGCGCCGAGCCGCACCTGCTGTAGCCGTGCCGACCGCGCTGTTCCTGTCGCCGCACCTGGACGATGCCGCGTTCTCCTGCGGCGGCACGGCAGCGCAGCTCGCCGACGCGGGCTGGCGCTGCGTGATCGCCACGGCCTTCACCCGCAGCGTGCCGGACCCGGCCGGGTTCGCGCTGGCCTGCCAGCTCGATAAGGGGCTGGGGCCGGAGGTGGACTACATGGCGCTGCGCCGGGAGGAGGACCGTGCCGCCTGCGCCCTGCTGGGCGCCGAGCCGCGCTGGCTCGACCTGCCGGAAGCGCCGCATCGCGGCTACGGCTCGGCCCCCGCGCTGTTCGGTCCGCTGCTGGACGGCGATGCGGTGTGGCGCGCGCTGGCGCCGAAGATCGCGGCGCTGCTGGACGAGTTGCGGCCTGACCGAGTGTATCTGCCGCAGGGCCTCGGCCGCCACGTGGACCACCGCCAGGTCATCCGCGCCGCGCTGGAGGTTGCGCCGATAGGCACGCTCCGGTTCTGGCGCGATGCGCCATACGTGATCCGCGACCCGGCCGCCCAGCCGGACGCCCTCATACCGCCGAGCGCCTCCGAGCGCATCGAGATCATTGCCGGGCTGGAGCGCAAGCTTGGGGCGAGCTGCGCCTACGCGAGCCAGATCGGTTTCCAGTTCGGGGGGGCTGCGGCCTGCGCCCAGGCCGTGCGCGAGCTGGCATGGCGCGAGGGCGGCGATGCGCCGGCCGAGCTGTTCATGATGGCCGAGGGTGGGCCGCGCCAGGCCGGCAAGGGGTAGTTGCGCTTGCATGACGGCTGCAATCGCCGGTATTTGGTTCGCGTCCGGCATCCCGGGCCGGGGTTCGTGCGTTCGCGCCGTGTCCCAAGCCGTTGACCCAAGGCTCATCGCGTGACGCACGTTGCCCAGAACTGGCCCTATGCCAGCCACAATGTCGTGGTGTCCTCAGCATTGTTCCATCCACCTCGACCGAACGGGCACGAGCCGCACCAGCGATGAAGCTGCAACCCCATCTCCGCGACTCCGTCCGCACGGACGGAGCACAGTCGTCCCTGCGCCACGTGCGATCCCTGGGCGGAGGCGGACCGGCATGGCTCAGGCGCGCCGCGTTCATCGTGCCGGTCGCCGGGCTGCCCGTGCTGGGCACCGTGCTTGCCGCCGGGCTGACGGAGGGCGCCGACGGATGGCTGCGCACGCCGCTTCTCGCGCTGCTGTTCGCTAACCTGCTCTACCTCGCGCTCACCGGCTGGCCCGGCGTGCTCGGGTTCCTCGTGCACCGCTTCGGCGCGTCCGTGCGCGTGTCCGCCCGGCCGACCGGGCTGAGCCGCACCGCGCTGGTCATGCCGGTGTATAACGAGGACCCGCAGACGGTGTTCGCCGCCATCGAGGCGATGGCCCGGTCGATCGAGGAGGCCGGACTGTCCCGCGTGGACCTGTTCGTGCTGTCCGACACGCGGGACCCGGCGATAGCGGCTGCGGAGGAAGCCGCCTTCGCGGCGCTGCGCGCCCGCGCGCCGTCCGGCCCGGCGCTGCACTACCGCCGCCGGACCGAGAACACGCGCCGCAAGGTCGGCAACCTGGCGGAGTTCTGCAACACATGGAGCAGCCGCTACGACTATATGGTCGTGCTGGACGCTGACAGCTTGATGAGCGCGCACTCACTCGGCACCCTGATCGGCCTGATGGACGCGAACCCAAGCGCCGGCATCATCCAGACCGTGCCGCACTGCGTAGGCCGCGAGACCCTGTTCGCCCGCATCCAGCAGTTCGCCGCCCGGCTCTACACGCCGCTGCTGGTCGAGGGACTGCTGTTCTGGCAGGGAGGCGACGGCAACTACTGGGGCCACAACGCCATCGTCCGCATCGCCCCGTTCGTGGCGCATTGCGACCTGCCGGTGCTGCCGGGCCGCGAGCCGTTCGGCGGCGAGATCCTGTGCCACGACGTGGTGGAAGCCGGGCTGATGCGCGCCGCCGGCTGGGACGTCTGGGTGCTGCCCGAGACGATGGAGAGCTTCGAGTCGCTGCCCGCCAACCTGGTGGACTTCGCCAGCCGCGAGCGCCGGTGGTGCCAGGGCAACCTGCAGCACATGGGCGTTCTGCCTTTGCCCGGCCTCCGCCCGCTCGGGCGGTTCCACCTGGCCTACGGCATCATGCACTACCTCGCCGGGCCGCTGAGCGTCGCGTTCATCGCGCTTGCGACACTCGATGCGGCGGCCGGCGGCGGCGTCATGGCGGCGCTGCTGCTCGGCGGCGGCGCCGCGCACGCCGGGCTGCTGGCGCTGACCTTGTTCCTGCTCTACGGCGCCAAGCTGCTGAGCCTGGGCGCCGCCCTCGCCGACCCGGCGGAGGTGCGCGGCTATGGCGGGCGCGGCCGGCTGCTGGCCAGCGCCGCGCTGGAGCAAGTGGCCTGCTTCATCACGGCTCCCATCCTGCTCGTGTCCTACACGCAGTATGTCTGGGCGCTGCTGCGCGGCGGCTCGGTCCGCTGGGACGCGCAGCCGCGCGACGACCGCGGCGTATCCTGGGGCGAGGGCTGGCTGCGGCTCCGCGGCCATGTCGCGCTCGGGGCCGTCTGGCTCGCGCTGCTGCTCGCGACCGGGTGGACCATGCTGCTGTGGGCGCTGCCGCTGCTCGCCGGCCTGCTGCTGGCCGTCCCGGCCGCGATCCTCTCCAGCCGCACCACGCTGGGCAATGCTGCGCAGCGGC
>JBBSIT010000030.1:0-14932 GCA_038231995.1 Acetobacterales bacterium
AGCAGCGTGTTCCACAGCGGGCGATACGACCCACGCAGCAGCGCCGCGTAGTTCGAAAGGCTCATCTCCCAGCTCAGCACCGGACCACGGAAATGCTGGAACGAGATGACGAACACCGCCGCGAACGGCAGCACCGACAGCAGCACCACCGCCCAGCAGAACAACCCGGCCGCGATCCGCCCGCCTCGGCCCAGCGGGATGGGCGGCGGCGCCCGGCGCGCGCCGGTCGCGAACCGCCGCCGCGCCAGCCAGCGCCGCTGCAGCACCAGCACCCCGGCGGTGCAGGCCAACAGCAGCACGCTCAGCGCCCCGGCGGCGCCGGGATTGCTGTCGCTCTCGCCCGCGAACAGCTTGAAGATATCGAGCGCCAGGAACGGCCGGTCCTCCGCCAGCACCGCCGGCACGCCGAAATTCTCCAGCGCCTCGATGAACACCAGCAAAGCCCCGGCCAGCACCGAAGGCATCACGACAGGCAGCAGCACGGTCCGGAACACGTAGAGGCGGGAGCCGCCGAGGTTGCGCGCCGACTCCTCGATCGCGACGTCGACCGCCTGGAACCCAGCCATGACCGGCATCAGCACGTACGGGTACAGCGTCAGCGTGAACACGATCACGATGCCCGGCATGCCGTAGATGGAGCCGACGGGCAGCCCGATGCTCCGCAGCGCCACCGTCGCGATGCCCGCATGCCCGAACAGCAGCACCAGCGCGTAGGCGCCGACGAAGGACGGCAGCACCAGCGGCAGCGACGCGAGGGTCAGCAGCACCGGCTTGCCCGGCACCTCCAGCCGCGCGAGGCAGAACGCCAGCGGTATCGCCAGCACGCAGACGAACCCCATCGACAGCACGCCCGCCAGCAGGCTGTTGCCGATGCTGCCGAGGTAGTAGCGGCTGGCGACGATCTGCCGATATGGTGCAAGCGTCAGCGCCCCTGTGTCCGGGTCCTGCACGCTGGCCAGCAGCACGGCCGCCAGCGGGTAGATCAGGAACACGCCCAGGAACAGCAGCGCCGCCAGGCACACGCCCGCCCGGAACGCGCCGAGCCCGCCCAATCCCTTCATGGCGCGGGATAGACGATGATCTGCGCCGGGTCGTAGCCGAGCAGCAACGCCCCGCCCGTTCCCGACCGGATGTCCTCCCCACCCAGTGCCGCCACCCGCAGCGCCGTGCCGTCCGGCAGCACGGCATGCAGCCGCAGCGTCGGCCCCAGGAACTCCCGTAGCACCAGCGTCGCGCTCACCGCTGGCCCGTCCGCTTCCCGCTCCAGCACCCGCATCGTCTCGGGCCGGACGGACAGCAGCACCCGCTCGCCCACGGCTCCCGCCGCTCTGCGCACATGGAACGCCGCGCCGCCGGCCCTGACGCGCATCTCCGCCCCGTCCACCCATTCGACCTGGCCCGGCAGCATGTTGGTCGAGCCCATAAACTCGGCGACGAAGGCCGTCCCCGGCGTCCGATAGATCGCCTCCGGCGGCCCCACCTGCTCCACCCGCCCGGCCCGTATCACGGCGATCCGGTCCGAGATCGCCAGCGCCTCCTCCTGGTCGTGCGTCACGTACACCGCCGTCAGCCCGAGCTGCTGCTGCAACTGCCGGATCTCGACCCGCATGTGGGTCCGCAATTGCGCATCGAGGTTCGACAGCGGCTCGTCGAACAGCAGCACCGCCGGCTCGATCACCAGGCTGCGCGCGATCGCCACGCGCTGCAGCTGCCCGCCCGACAGCTCGTGCGGCCAGCGCCCGCCGAGGGCGCCCAGTCGCACCGACGCGAGCGCCCGCGCCACCCGCGCCTCGGTCTCCGCCCGCCCGACCTTTCGCGCGCGCAGCCCGTAGGCGACGTTATCTGCGGCTGTCAGGTTGGGGAACACGGCGTAGCTCTGGAACACCATCCCCGTGTTGCGCCGGTGCGCGGGCACCCGGTCGATCCGCTGCCCGCCGAACCAGATGCTGCCGTGCTCGACGTCGGTGAACCCGGCGATCATCCGCAGCAGCGTCGTCTTGCCGCAGCCCGACGGCCCCAGCAGGGTGAAGAACTCCCCCTCGTTCACCGTCAGCGAAACGTCGTCGACCGCCCGCACGGCCCCATACGTCCGCGTGACGCCTTCGAGCCGGATGGCGGTCATAGGCCGCCCCGTATCAGGTCACCGCGTCTCCTGGATCGCCGTCTTCAACCGTGCCAGCGTGTCCCGCCGCGACGCCTCCCATTTGGCGTCGTCGTACGGCAGCAGCTTAAGGCTCGACAGCGCCGGCATGTGGCCGGGCAGGCTGGCCAGGTCGATGTCCTGCCGCGCCGGACGGCGAAACGTGGTGCGAAGGAGCTGCTCCTGGATCGGCTTGCCGTTGATGTAGTCGACGAAGGCCTTCGCCTCCTCCGGGTTCGCCGCATCCTTGATGATGGCCACCCCCTCCACCAATGCCACCGTGCCGTCCGCCGGGTAGATCACCTGCACCGGCGCCCCGTTCTGCGCCCACAGATAGCCGGCGTATTCCAGCGAGATGCCCAGCGGATACTCGCCGCTGCCGTTGCCGTCGAATACCTGGGTCGAGCGGTTCAGCACCTTCGTGTTCGCGAGCAGCGCCCGCATCTTCGTCCACGCCGCATCGTCGCCGCCCCATAACGACAGCAGCGCCGTGGCGGTCACGTACGACGATCCGGAGTTGGCCGGGTCGGTATAGGCGATGCGCCCCTTCCATTTCGGGTCGAGCAGGTCCGCCCAGCTCCTCGGCCCCTCATTGGCCGGGATCGCCTTCGTGTTCTGCCCGATCACCAGGATCTGCAGGTTCGTGCCGATCCACAGGTTGCCCGGGTCGCGGAACTGGGCCGGGATGGCGTCACGCTCCTTGGCCGCGTACGGCTGGAAATACTTGCTGCCGTCCTTCAGCAGCGCCGAGCTGACGCCCCACACCACATCCGCCTGCGGGTTCGCCTGCTCGGATGCGAGCCGGCGGAACAGCACGCCTGAGCCGGTCGAGACGACGTCGATCGCGATCCCGGTGGCCTTCGTGAAGCCCTCCGAGACCATCTTGTTCACCGTGTCGTCGTTGGCCGAATACAGCACCATCCGCCGCTCGGCCGCCCCCGTCTGGCCCGCAATCGCCAACGCCAACAGCAGGCCAAACCCCAAGCTCCGCATCGTCATCCCCTCCCGTCCTATGTGCCCCGATCTCATGCGCCAGTCTTCAGGTGCGTGCTCGCGGCCGCGACGCCCGCCCCTGCTGCCGCCTGCAAACCCATTCCGCCCAGCACCGCCTCGAGCTGCACCAGGTCCTGCAGGATCGTGCCGGCGCTGAACGACCCCATCGTGCCGATCCGGATCACCCGGCCCGCCAGCCTGTTGCGCGCGCCGGCGATGACGGTGCCATAGCGCTCGTACATCGCCCGCACGATCGCCGCCCCGTCCAGCCCGTCGGGCACCCCGAACACCACGACCGTGCTCGACAGGTCCTGGCCGCGCCCGAACCGCCCCAGCCCCAGCGCCAGCCCGCCCTCGCGCAGCGCGGACGACAGCCGGCGGTGCCGGTCCAGCACGCGCGGCAGCCCTTCCGCGTGGATCATCTCCAGCGCCTCCAAGAGCCCGGCCACCAGCCCGACAGGCGCCGTGAACGGCGTCTCCCCCTTCTCGGCCGCCGCCAGCGCCCGGGCGAAGCTCCAGTAGAAGCCCTGCGACCACCCGTCACGCCCGATCACCCGCCACGCCTTCGCGCTGACGCTCGCCAGCCCCAGCCCGGGCGGGCACATCAGCGCCTTCTGCGAGGCGGACACGACGATATCGACGCCCCAGTCGTCCTGCCGCATCGGCAGGCCGCCCAGGCCGCTGACGCTGTCCACGATCAGCAGCGCCGGGCTATCCGCCAGCACGCGCCCGATCTCCTGCAGCGGCGCCGCCACCCCGGTCGAGCTCTCGTTATGCGTCACCATGACGGCCCGATAATCCCTCGTCCGCACGCGCTCGGCGATGGCGGCAGGGTCGATTGGGTCGCCCCATGCGAATTCCAGCATCTCGACCTCGGCGCCCAGGCTGCGCCCGATCGCGGCGAACCGCTCCCCGAACTGTCCATGCGACACGACCAGCAGCCGGTCGCCGGGGGCGGCGACATTGACCAGGGCCGCCTCCATCATCCCCGTCCCGGTCGCGGCGAAGAGCAGCACCCGGTTCGCCGTGCCCAGCACCGGCTGGATCAACGGCTCCGCCCGCGCCAGCTCGGCCCGGAACTCGGGGCCGCGATGGTTCAGCACGGGGCGTGTGATCGCCTGGCGCACCCGCTCCGGCACTTCGGTCGGCCCCGGCAGCCGCAGCCGGTAGGCCGCCGGCGTCTCGATCCGCGTCGAAGGACCAGGCCCATCCGAGATGTTCAGCATGGGCCATCGTCCGACGCACCCGCCCGAGCGTCAAGGCATTCGCCCGTTGCGATCCCCGGGACGATCCCCGGCTTGCCAGCCCCGGCGGAACGGCCCAAGATTCGTTCCCTGCCCGGACGAGGATGAGAATGGACGCTGCGGAAAGCAGACCCTGGCATGCCGTGCTCCACGCCGTGCTGAAGGCGAACCAGGTGCGCCTGTTCACCTACGTGCCGGACCGGGTGCTGACGCCGCTCATCCAGGGCGCCCACGAGGACCCGGACCTGCTCACCTTCGTCGCGACCCGCGAGGAGGAGGCGCTCGGCATCCTCACCGGCGCCTGGATGGGCGGCATGCTCGGCGTCGTCGCGATGCAGACCAGCGGCTTCGCCACGATCCCCAACGCGCTCGCCTCGCTCGCCGTCCCCTACCAGATCCCGCTGCTGATGATCGTCAGCGAGCGCGGCACGCTGGGCGAATTCAACCTCGGCCAGGCGATGGTATGCCGCACGATGCGCCCGGTCCTGGACGCGCTGGGCGTCGAGAACCACACCGTCACGCGGCTGGACGAGCTGGAGTTCATCGCCGACCGCTCCATCAAGCAGGCGGTCATGACGCAGGCGCCGGTCGCGCTGATCCTCTCGCCGCTGCTCACGGGCGGCAAGGTCTTCAAGTCGTAAGGGCGAGTCGCATGGACACGATCACCACACCCCCGCACCACGGCAACCGCAAGGTCATGAGCCGCATCGACCTCACGCAGCGCCTGGTCGGGCGCCTGCATCGGGACGAGGCCGTCATCGGCGGCATCGGCAACACCAACTTCGACCTGTGGATGACCGGGCAGCGGCCGCAGAACTTCTACATGCTCGGCAGCATGGGCCTCGCCTGTCCCATCGCGCTGGGCGTCGCCCTCGCGCAGCCCGGCCGGGGCGTGGTGGCGCTGGAGGGCGACGGCTCGCTGCTGATGCAGATGAGCTGCCTGTCGACCATCGGCACGCTGAAGCCGAAGAACCTGCTTATCGTCGTCATGGACAACGCCTGCTATCAGATCACCGGCGGCCAGCCGACCGCGACCGCCAGCAACGTGGACCTGGTCGGCATCGCCCGGGCCTCGGGCCTGCCGAGCAGCCACTGGGCTGCCGACGAGACGATGTTCGAGCAACTGGTCGAGCGCTGCCTCGCTGAACCCGGCCCGCACCTGATCGCGGTGCGCATCGACAGCAAGCCCGCCACCGGCACCACCGAGCGCGACCCGGCCGCCATCCGCCAGCGTTTCATGCGGGGGATCGGCGCCCCGGCCTAGCGGCAGCGGCATAGGGCTTGCTCAGGCATCCACGATGTCTGCCATCAAGTGCGCGCTTCAGGGCCTCCACAAGTCGTTCGGCCCGCGCGAGGTGGTCAGCGACGTCTCGCTGTCGGTCGCCGAAGGCGAGTTCGTCGTCATCCTCGGCCCGAGCGGCTGCGGCAAGACCACGACCCTGTGCATGATCGCCGGCCTCGAACGCCCGGACCGTGGCGCCATCGCCATCGACGGCGCAGTCGTCTCCGCCCCCGGCCGCTTCGTCCGGCCCGAACACCGCGCGATCGGCATGGTGTTCCAGTCCTACGCGATCTGGCCGCACATGACCGTGTTCGAGAACGTCGCCTACCCGCTCCGCGTCCGCGGCGTCGGGATGCGCGAACGACGGGAGCGCACCGAACGCGTGCTCGATCTCGTCGGCCTGGCCAACGAAGGCCCCCGCCCCGCGACCGCCCTGTCCGGCGGTCAGATGCAGCGCGTCGCCCTCGCCCGCGCCCTCGTGTCCGACCCGGCGCTGCTGCTGTTCGACGAGCCCCTCTCCAACCTCGACCTCAAGCTGCGCGAGCGCCTCCGACTCGAGCTGAAGGCCCTGCAGCGCCGCACCGGCCTCACCAGCATCTACGTCACCCACGACCAGGCCGAAGCCGTCGAGCTGGCCGACCGCATCGTCGTCATGCAGGCCGGCCGCATCGTCCAGAGCGGCCGGCCGCAGGACCTCTACCGCGAACCCCGCACCCGTTTCGTGGCCGAGTTCATCGCCGCCGCCAATATCATGCCCGCAATCGTACTCGCGGCCACCGCGCCCGGCATCGCACGCGTGCGCACCCAGGCAGGCTTCGAGACCGAGGCCCGGCACGATACCACGGCCAACCCCGGCGAGGCCGTCGACCTGGTCATCCACCCCGAGGACTGCACCCTGCTCCCGCCCGGCGCGCCAAGCCACCACTGCCACGCGGTCGACGTGCTCGGCTCCCGCTTCCAGGGCACCGCGACCCGCTACACCGTCGCCCTGCACGGCGCGCCGTTCGACGTGCTCGTGCTCGGCACGGACGAACCGCTGGTTCCAGGAACGGCGGCCATGCTCCGGATCGCACCCGGCCGCGCGCGCATCGTGCCCACCCCATGACGCCGGGCCGCACCCTCCCGCTCGGCACGATCGGCGTGGGCGCGCTTCTGCTTTTGCTCGCGGTCCTGATCGTGCTGCCGGTCGGCGTGCTGCTGCTGGGCTCGTTCCTGTCCGAGGCCCCCCGCGCGCTCCGGTTCGACTGGTCCGGCCTCACCCTCGCCAACTACCGCGACGTGCTCGCCGCCGCCGGCTTCGCCCCGCTGCTCGCCTCCACACTCGGCGCCGCCCTGGCCGGAACCGCCGGCGCCGCCCTCATCGGCGCGTCGCTCGCCTGGCTCGCGGTCCGCACCGACATCCCGGGCCGCCGCGCGCTCGACGTCGTCGCCGTCATGCCGCTGTTCGTGCCGCCGCTGGTCGGCGCCTTCGCCTGGGACATCCTCGCCTCGCCCCGCAGCGGCATCCTCAACATCGTGCTCCGCGCTGTCGGCGCCCCGTTCACGCTGAACATCTACACCTTCGGCGGCGTCGCCTACGCCTACGCCATCTACTACGCCCCCTACATCTACCTGTTCGTCGCTGCCTCGCTCCGCAACATGGACGCGACATTGGAGGAGGCTGCCTTCATGAGCGGCGCCGGGCGCACGAAGGTGCTCCTGCACATCACCCTGCCCCTGGCCGCCCCCGCGCTGCTGTCCTCCAGCCTGCTCGTCTTCGTGCTGCTGATCGAGCTGTTCGCCATACCCGCCGTCCTGGGTGAGCCGGGCAACCTCCATTTCATGGCCGTCCGCATCTGGGACCTCATCGGCTTCACCCCACCGCAGGTGAACCAGGCCTCGGCCCTGGGCGCGCTGATGCTGGTCATGACGGTCATCCTCGTCGTGCTGCAGCACAAGGCCGCCTCCCGCCGCAACGTCGTGACCGTCGCCGGCAAGGGCCAGCGCGTCCGCCCCGTCGTCCTCGGCGCCCTACGCTGGCCGCTGGCCGCACTCGGCTTCGGCTACCTCCTGCTCGTCGTCGTCCTGCCCACCGTGGCGCTGCTGTTCATCGCCCTCCGCCGCAACATCTTCTTCAGCACGATCGCCGCCATCCTCGACCCGGCGCAGCTCTCGTTCGAGCAGTTCGGCATCGCCTTCGGCGACCCCGTCGTCGTCGGCACGCTCTGGAACTCGCTCGCCGTCTCGACCGGCACCATGGCGGCCGGCGTCGTGCTCTATTTCATCGTCGCCTACACCGTCCACCGCACCCGTCTGCCCGGCCGCCGTGCGCTCGACCTCGTCACCGTGCTGCCCGTCGCCATCCCCGGCATCATCATCGGCCTCGGCTACCTGTGGTCCTGGATCAGCATCCCGGTCGGCCTCTATGGCACCCTCTGGATCATCATCCTCGCCTACGTGTCGCAGTTCGCGCCCCAGGCCACCCGCGCCATCGCCGGCTCGCTGGTGCAGATCCACCCGGAGCTGGAAGAAAGCTCCCGCCTGTGCGGCGCCGGGTTCCTGACGACCCTGCGGCTGGTCGTCGTCCCGCTCGCGCGCCCCGGCATCGTCTCGGCCATGATCCTGCTGTTCGTGCTCTCCTTCCGCGAGCTGGCGACCGCGCTCTTTCTCTACACCTCGGGCACCCAGCTTTTCTCGCTGGCGATGTTCGACTTCTGGCAGCGCGGCTCGACCGGCCTGGTCGCCGCGATGGCGCTGGTGCAAAGCTTGATCCTGCTGGTCTTCGTCCTGCTCGGCCAGGCGCTCCGGCGGGACCGCATGGCCGACGGCAACCCCGTGCCCACGGCCGGGTAGGAGCGAGGATGGATAGTACCGCAGCACCCCATCCCGCAGCGCTTCATCACGTCGTCGACGACCCCGTCGCCCTGCAGGTCGTCTGGACCCGCCTGGTCGCCATCGCCGACGAGGCCGCGGCCACCCTGCGCCGCACTTCCTTCTCGCCCATCGTGCGCGAGAGCAACGACTTCGCCTGCGTCATCTTCGACGCGGAAGGCAACGCGATCGCCGAGAACACCATCGGCATCCCGTCCTTCAACATGACCCTGTCCCGCACCCTGTCGCACTTCCTCGGCATCCGCCCGGCCGGCCAATGGCAGGATGGCGACGTGGGCATCTGCAACGACCCCTGGCTCACCTCCGGCCACCTGCCCGACATCACCATCGTCGCCCCGGTGTTCCTGGACGGCCGCTTGGTCGCCTGGACCGGCAGCATCGCCCACATGGCCGACATGGGCGGCGCGCTCTGGTCCGCTGACACGAGGGAGCTGTTCGAGGAAGGCCTGCTGCTGCCCCCGCTGCTATGGATGAAGGCCGGCGAGCCCAATGCCGACATCGAGGCCATCATCCGCGGCAACTCCCGCCTGCCCGACCAGGTCATTGGCGACATCGCCGCCCAGGTCGCTGCCGGCGACGCCGCCGCCCGCGGCCTGCGCGAGCTGATCGTCCGCGAAGGGATCGACGACCTGGCCCCTATTTCCC
Source organism: Acetobacterales bacterium (assembly GCA_038231995.1). Lineage (GTDB taxonomy): Bacteria > Pseudomonadota > Alphaproteobacteria > Acetobacterales > Acetobacteraceae > JBBSIT01. The sequence continues at coordinate 9,176 of JBBSIT010000030.1, forward strand.
GTGAGATCTGCGCCCGCACCGAACGCCTGATGCGCGCCGCCATCGCCCGCATCCCCGAAGGCACTTACCGCAGCACACTCGACCTCGACGGCACCGGTGAGGAACCCGTCCACATCGCCGTCGCGGTCGAGAAGCGCGGCGACGAACTGTTCGTCGACTACGCCGGCACCTCGCCCGAGGTCGGCCGCGCGCTCAACACGGTGATGAACTACACCGAGGCCTACACCTGCTACCCGCTCAAATGCGCGCTGGACCCCGGCACCCCGCGCAACGAGGGCACCTACCGCATGATCCACGTCTCGGCGCCCGAGGGCTCGATCCTGAACCCCCGCCGCCCCGCCGCGGTCTACGCCCGGCAGCTCGTCGGCCACTGCCTCGCCGCCGCCCTCTACAAGGCGCTTGCCCCGGTGCTCGGCGACGCCGTCATCGCCGAATCCGGCAGCGCCCCCACCCTGCGCGTCATCGTCTCCGGCTACCGCGAGAACCGGCGCAGATACACCGCCATCCTGTTCATCAACGGCGGCATGGGCGCCCGCGCCGCGCAGGACGGCCTGTCCGCCACCTGTTTCCCGTCCAACGTCGTCTGCGGCTCGATGGAGATCATCGAGGCGCTGTCCCCCCTCCGCGTCTGGCGCAAGGAACTCGCGACCGATTCCGGCGGCCCCGGCCGCTACCGCGGCGGCCTCGGCCAGGACGTCGAAGTCGAGCTCGCGACCGACCAGCCCGGCACCCTGTCCCTGCTGGTCGAACGTCGTCGCCACCCGGCCCTCGGCGTTGATGGCGGCCTCCACGGCGCCCCCTCCAGCGTCGTCTGGAACGGCCGCGACAGCGGCTTCCCGCTCAAGGGCAAAAGCACCATCAAGGGCGGCGACACCCTCCGCGTCCGCTACCCCGGCGGCGGCGGCTTCGGCGACCCGCGCCTGCGCGACCGCGCCCTGGTGCAGCGTGACCTCGAGGCCGGACTGATCTCGCCGGACGCCGCGTCGGAGATATACGGCCTGTGACCCGCTACCTCGCCGGTGCCGACGTGGGCGGCACCTTCACCGACATCGCCGTCTACGACACCGAAACCCGCACCCTCGTCCTCAACAAGCTGCTGACCACGCCCGACAACCCGCGCCGGGCCATTGTCGAGGGCCTGGCCGCGCTTTCCGTGCAGGCGGGCCTCGTCGTTCACGGCACCACCCTGGTCACCAACGCCCTGATCGAGCGCCGCGGCGTCCCCGTCGGCATGATCACCACCGACGGCTACCGCGACGTGCTCGAGATCGGCACCGAGCTGCGCTATGATACTTTCGACCTGCAGCTCGACCGCCCCACGCCGCTGGTCGAGCGCCGCCTGCGCCGCCCGGTAAAGGAACGCCTGGGCGCGGACGGCACAATCGTCCTGCCGCTCGACGCCGACGGCGTGCGCCAGGCCGCCGCCATGCTCCATGCCGAGGGCGTACGCTCGGTCGCCATCGCCTTCTTCAACAGCTACCGCAACCCCGTCCACGAAGACGCCGCCCGCGCCATCATCGAGGCCGAGTTCCCCGAACTGGCCGTCTGCACCTCCTCCGGCATCGCGCCCGAGGTGCGGGAATACGAGCGCTTCTCCACCTGCGCCGCCAACGCCTACATCGCGCCGATCGCTACCCGCTATCTGCTGGAGCTGGAACGCTCCCTCGGCGTGCCCCTGTTCGTCATGCTGTCCGACGGCGGCATCACGACGGCCCGCGCCGCCAGCGAGCAGCCGATCGCGCTGGTCGAATCCGGCCCCGCCGCCGGGGCCATGGGCGCCGCCTTCCTGGCCCGCCAGGCCGGTTGGGACAACGTCATCGCCTTCGACATGGGCGGCACCACCGCCAAGATCAGCCTCATCCACGGCGGCCAGCCCCACCGCACGCACGAGCTGGAGGCCGCCCGCATCCGCCGCTTCAAGAAGGGCAGCGGCTTGCCGCTCCGCATTCCCGTCATCGAGCTGATCGAGATCGGCGCCGGCGGCGGCAGCATCGCCGTGTCCGACCACCTGGGCCTGCTCGCGGTCGGCCCGCGCAGCGCCGGCGCCGTCCCCGGCCCAGCCTGCTACGGCGCCGGCGGCGCCGACGCGACTGTCACCGACGCCGACTTGGTGCGCGGCTACCTCGCCCCCGACGGCTTCCTCGGCGGCCGCATGACCCTCGACCCGGCCCGCGCCACCACCGCGCTCGAGGCACTCGGCGCCACCCTCGGCCTCGACGTCATGCAGGCCGCGGTCGGCATCGCCCGCGTGGTGGACAACAACATGGCCACCGCCGCCCGGGTCCACATCGCCGAGGCCGGCACCGACCCGAACGCCTTCCGCATGGTCGCCTTCGGCGGCGCAGGGCCGGTCCACGCCTACGCGCTCGCCCGCCTTCTGAACGTGACCGAGGTGATCTTTCCCCGCGGCGCCGGCGTTGCATCGGCCATCGGCATGCTGGTCGCGCCTCGCAGCGTCGAGTTCACCCGCAGCCTGGTCGCCCCCATCGACGCCCTCGACTGGGGGGTCGTCGACTGCATTCTCGCCGGGCTTGAGGCACGCGGCCGGGCCATCCTCCACGAAGGCGGCGTGACCGACGCGGAGATATCGGTCGAGGTCACCGCGGACATGCGCTACGCCGGCCAGGGCTTTGAGATCGGGGTCGCGATCCCAACCGCCATCATCGCCAACCGCGACACGCCGTCCCTCCGCACCGCCTTCGACACCGCCTACCGCGACCGCTTCGCCCGCAGCCTCGGCACCCTTGCCGCCGAGATCGTGTCCTGGCGCGTCCGGGTCGTCGCCCCACCCTCCGTGACCGAGGTCCGCTTCGGCGCCAGCCGGGCGGCCAGCGGCGGCGATCCGCTGCTGGGCCACCGCGACGCCTGGTTTGCCGAGGCCGGCGGCTTCGTCGCCACCCCCATCTACGCCCGCGACCGCCTCGCCATCGGCGCGACGCTCGCCGGCCCGGCGCTGATCATCGAGGCCGAGACCACCGCCGTCATCGGCCCGAACGCCACCGCCGCCGTCGACCCGTTCGGCAACCTTATCATGCGCCTCGATCCCGCCCCCATTCCAGGAGCCCCCCGATGATCCGCAGAACAGCCGCCGCCCTGCTTCTCATCGCTGCGCCCGTCATCGCCGCGCCCGCATTCGCGCAAACCCCCAGCCCGACCGTCGCCGGCGAGACCATCGCCACGCCCGAGCTGGTCGCCGCCGCCTGCGCCGAGGGCCGGGTCACCTACTACACCGCCCAACGCGACGCCGACGAACGCCAGATCGTGCAGAAGTTCCAACAGGCGTTCCCCTGCATCCAGGTCTCCGTCATCAGCGCCGTGACCGGCCGCCTCTATGAACGCCTGATGACCGAGAGCCAGGCCGGCAAACCCCAGGCCGACCTGACCATCATCACCGACGAGGCCCTGACCCAGCGCCTGATCGACGCCAAGATGGTCCGCCCCTGGAGCCCGCCCCAGGCCGGCCAGTTCGCCCCCAACGCCAAGCAGGATGGCTGGTGGTACGGCGCGTCCGGCGCGCTGATGTATTTCATCGTCAACACCGCCGCGGTGCCCGAGGCCGACACGCCGAAGGCCTGGGCCGACCTGGTCGCCCCGCGCTGGAAGGGCAACATCAGCATGGCGCCCGTCACCACCGGCGGCACGTCCTGGGTCCAGTTCGACTTCATGAAACTGAACCTGCCCGCAGCCTACTTGCCCGCCCTCGCCGCCCAGCAACCCAAGGTGTTCAGCGCCTACGCCGCCGTCGGCCAGTCCGTCGCCCGCGGCGAAACCACGATCGGCATCATCGACAGCCTGGACGACTACCCCCTGCGGGTCGGCCAGGGCGCCCCCATCCGCCCCATCTACCCGGCCGAGGGCGTGCCTTTCGTCAACTATCCCATGATGCTGCTGACCGTCGCCCCGCACCCTGCCGCCGCCGAGCTGTTCGGCAACTGGTACCTCTCCAAGGTCGCGCAGACCGAGCTGGTCCGCCTCCGCGGTGTCTACTCGTTCCGCGCCGACGTGGCCCCCGCCCCAGGCAACCCGCCCCTCGCCGGCCTCAAGCTCTGGAACCCCGGCCACGACGCCGTCATCCGCGACCACGACACCCTGGTCAACGACATCATCCAGATATTCGGCCGCCGATAGGGTGCCCGGGCTGACCAAGAACTTGGCATCTTGACGGTTCACTGCTGCTAAATTGCTCCACCCCAGCGCGTCCGCCCAAGCCGGAGAGGCCCCCATGCGGTTCAGCAACTTCCTCTTCCCCGAGAGCCGCGACCAGGACCGGGACGGCGCCATCCTCGACCAGGTCATGGACGAGGCTCGCCTGACCGAGCGGCTCGGCTACGACACGATCTGGCTCAGCGAGCACCACTTCGACGGCAACTGCGCCTACGTCGACCCCATCAGCTTCGCCGCCGCCCTCGCCATGGCCACCACTTGCATCCGCATCGGCTTCGCGGTCGCGCAGGTCTCGCTCCACCACCCGATCCGCCTCGCCGAGCAGTTCTCCCTCATCGACCACCTCAGCAAGGGCCGCCTGATCGTCGGCCTCGGCCGCGGCACCGCCCACAACATCTACGAATACCAGGGCTACGGCATCGATGCCGCCGAGGCGCAGCCCCGGTTCGAGGAAGCGATCGGCATTATCACCCGCGCCTGGACCAGCGAGCACGGCTTCCGCCACCAGGGGCGCTTCTGGGACCTGAACGTCCCCGTGCTGCGCCCGCGCCCCTACACCCGCCCGCACCCCTTCACGATCCAGGCCGCATCCGGCGAGGCCTCCCTCGTCGAATTGGGCCGTCAGGGAAAGCCGTTCCTGATGAACGTCCAGAGCAACGAGACCACCCTGCACCGCATCGCCGCCTGGCGCGCCGCCGCCCGACAGGCGGGCCATGACGAACCGGCGATCGCCGCCGCCCTGGACGCAAGCTGGGCCTGGCGCAACGTCTTCGTCGCCGAGACCGACGCCGAGGCCGAGCGCATCGCGCTCCCCGCTTTCACCGCCATGCAGGAGCACCGCGCCGCCATGCGCAAGCGCGTCGAGCACGAGCAGGGCGTGTCCCTCTCCCACGACGCCACAGCCCCGGCCGCCCGCGTCGACCCGCGCCACGCCCTGCTCTTCGGCTCCCCCGCCACCGTGGCCGAACAGCTCGCCGCCGTGGCCGCGACCGGCATCGGCGGCGTCATCCTCACCTTCCGCATGGGTCCGCTCAGCCACGAGCACACCATGGGCAGCCTGGCCCGTTTCATGCACCAGGTCGTGCCCCTCACCCAGCCGCATTCCCCAGCGCTGCAAGCCTTCGCCTGATGCCGATCCCCCGCCTCGCCGGCCGCGTCACCGGCCTCAAGCCCTCCGCTACGGTCGAGATGACCGAGCGCGTCCGTGCCGCCCGCGCTGCCGGCCGCCGCATCATCGGCCTGTCCAGCGGCGACCCCGGCCTCGACACCGACCCCCGCATCATCGAGACCGCGACCCGCGCCCTCCACGACGGCGACACCCATTACGGCCCGGCTGCCGGCAGCGCCGCCCTGCGCGACGCCGTCGCCGCCCGCGAACGCCTCCGCACCGGCGCCGCCTACGCGCCCGAGGACGTGCTGATCACCCCCGGCGGCAAGTTCGCCCTGCTGACCGCCCTGATGGGCGTGGTCGAAACCGGCGGCGAGGTCCTGGTCCCCGAACCCGGCTGGGTCAGCTACGGCCCCTGCGTCCGCCTCTGCGGCGGCGTGCCCGTCCCCCTGCCGATGCTCGACCACATCGACCCGGACGAACTC
>JBBSIT010000031.1:0-14863 GCA_038231995.1 Acetobacterales bacterium
CCGGCCAGCACGCGCAGGAGCGTGGACTTGCCGGAGCCGTTGGCGCCCAGCAGCAGCAGAGCGCCGCCCGGCTCCACGGTGGCGGACACGTCGCGCAGCACCAGCCGCTCGCCGCGGAACGCGGCCACGCCCTCGATGGCGAGGCTCATGCGGGAAAGGCAGGCGGAACGGTTGACTCGGGCATCGGCAGGCTTCACCTGATGGGCAGTTCTTCGGACGCCGGGCGCGCGGCCCGCATGACAGAGGCACCGTATCCATGAAGATGATCGGGCAGGACAGCCTGAACACCCGCCGCACCCTGACGGCGGCCGGGCGCGACTACGAGTACTTCTCCCTGGCCGAGGCCGCCAAGACCCTCGGCGACGGCGTGCACCGCCTGCCCGTCAGCCTCAAGATCCTGCTCGAGAACGTGCTGCGCTTCGAGAACGGCGGCACATACAAGGTAGGCGACGCCCAGGCGATCGTCGATTGGACCAAGGAGGGGTCGAGCACGCGCGAGGTGCCGTTCCGCCCGGCGCGCATCCTGATGCAGGACTTCACCGGCGTGCCGGCCGTGGTCGATCTCGCCGCCATGCGTGACGGCATCACCCGGCTCGGCGGAAGCCCGGAGCAGGTCAACCCGCTGGTGCCCGTCGATCTCGTGATCGACCACTCCGTGATGGTGGACGTGTCCGGCCGCGAGGACGCGCTGCACCGCAACATGGACCTGGAGTTCGAGCGCAACGGCGAGCGCTACAGCTTCCTGCGCTGGGGCCAGACGGCGTTCCAGAACTTCCGCGTGGTGCCGCCCGGCGCCGGCATCTGCCACCAGGTGAACTGCGAGTACCTCGCGCAGACCGTGTGGACCACCAACATCGAGGGCAAGACCTTCGCCTATCCCGACACGCTGTTCGGCACGGACAGCCACACGACGATGGTCAACGGCATCGGCGTGCTCGGTTGGGGCGTGGGCGGCATCGAGGCCGAGGCGGCGATGCTCGGCCAGCCCATCGCCATGCTGATCCCCGACGTGGTCGGCTTCCGGCTCACGGGCGAGCTGCCCGAAGGCAGCACGGCGACCGACCTCGCGCTGACCGCAACACAGATGCTGCGCAAGCTCGGCGTCGTCGGCAAGTTCGTGGAGTTCTTCGGCCCCGGCCTCAACAGCCTCGCTGTCTCCACCCGGCTGACCATCGCCAACATGGCGCCCGAATACGGCGCCACCTGCGGCATCTTCCCGGTGGACAGCACCACGCTCGACTACCTCCGCCTCACCGGCCGCGACGAGGCGCGCATCGCGCTGGTCCAGCAATACGCCCAGGCTCAGGGCCTGTGGGTGGACGCGAGCACGCCCGACCCGGTGTTCACCGAAGTGATCGAGCTCGATCTCAGCACCGTGCTGCCCAGCATCGCCGGACCGAAGCGCCCGCAGGACCGCGTGCTGCTGAAGGATGCCTCGTCGGCGTTCAGGGCGGACCTCACGAAGGGCCTCGGCGTGCCGGCCAACGACGTCGGCGTCTCGGCCGCGGTCGCCGGCACCAACTACAGCATCACGCATGGCGACGTGGTGATCGCGGCGATCACGAGCTGCACGAACACCAGCAACCCCTACGTGATGCTCGGCGCCGGGCTGCTGGCGCGGAAAGCGCGCGCGCGGGGGCTGGCGCCGAAGCCGTGGGTCAAGACCTCGCTCGCCCCGGGCAGCCAGGTGGTGACGGAGTACTTGGACAAGGCCGGGCTGAGCGACGACCTCGACGCGCTGGGCTTCCAGCTGGTGGGCTACGGCTGCACCACCTGCATCGGCAACTCCGGTCCGCTCGAGGACGCGGTGGCGGACGCGATCGAGACGAACAAGCTGGTCGCCGTATCCGTGCTGTCCGGCAACCGCAACTTCGAGGGCCGGGTGCACCCGAACGTGCGAGCCAACTACCTGGCCAGCCCGCCGCTCGTGGTCGCCTACGCGCTGCTCGGCACCATGAACGAGGACATCACGACGGCGCCGCTCGGCACGGACCGCGCGGGCCAGCCGGTGTACCTGAAGGATATCTGGCCGACCAACGACGAGATCGCGGAGGCGGTGCGCTCCAGCCTGTCGCGCGAGCAGTTCATCCGGCGCTACGGCGAGATCTTCCAGGGCACCCAGCAGTGGCAGGCGATCGACGTGGACACGAGCAGCCAGACCTATCGCTGGAACAGCGGCTCCACCTACGTGCAGAACCCGCCCTACTTCGACGGCATCACCATGACACCGTCGCCTATAGGCGACATTCTTGACGCGCGCGTGCTGGCGCTGTTCGGCGACAACATCACGACCGACCACATCAGCCCGGCCGGCAACATCAAGGGCGCCTCGCCCGCCGGCGCCTATCTCGGCGAGCATCAGGTGATGCAGCGGGACTTCAACTCCTACGGCTCCCGCCGCGGCAACCACCAGGTGATGATGCGCGGCACGTTCGCCAATATCCGCATCAAGAACGAGATGGTCGCGGGCGTCGAGGGCGGCTGGACCCGGCATCAGCCCGACGGCGAGCAGATGCCGATCTACGACGCCGCCATGCGCTACGCCCGCGAGGGCGTGCCGCTGGTGGTGTTCGGCGGCAAGGAATACGGCATGGGCTCCTCCCGCGACTGGGCGGCAAAGGGCACGGCGCTGCTGGGCATCAAGGCCGTGGTGGTCGAGAGCTTCGAGCGCATCCACCGTTCCAACCTGGTGGGGATGGGCGTGCTGCCGCTGACATTCAAGGACGGCATGACCCGGCACTCGCTGGGACTCACCGGCGCCGAGACCATCGACATCCTCGGCCTCAACGAGCTGCGCGCCGGCATGGATCTGCTGCTGCGCATCCATCGCGAGGGCGGCCGGGTGGATGAGCTGCCGGTGCTCTGCCGGGTCGATACCGCCGATGAGGTCGAGTACTACCGCAACGGCGGCATCCTGCACTACGTGCTGCGCGAGATGGCCCGCGCGGCCTGATCCCCGGCTTGACTACGCCTGCGGCGGCATTTGCCGCCGCAAACGCGGCACGAGCAGCAATGCCGTGCCGCTCACCGCCGCCATGACCAGGAACGTCCGGCCGCCGATCTCGGCGTAGAGGCTGCCGGACACCCAGGTCAGCAACGCGGTCGGCGCGGAGAAGCCGAACGCCGCCAGCACCGCCTGCGCCGTCCCGGCCCGCGCGGCCGGCAGCGCGCGCAGCACCTGCATGGCCGAGAGATGCTGGAACGCGAAGGTGGCGGCATGCAGGAGCTGCACCGCCGCCAGCGCCGGCACGTCGGTGATGAACGCCGTGGCGGTCCAGCGTAGGATGGAGGCGCCCGCGGCCAGCGCCGTAAGCCGCGCCGGGCCGAGCCGCTCCACCAGGCCGCGGCCCCAGATGAACAGCGCGATCTCGGCCACGATGCCCTCGGCGATCAGCAGGCCGATCGTCGCGTCGGGGATGCCGGCGGACCGCCAGTGCAGCGGCGCGAAGGAGTAGTACGCCGCGTGCGCCCCCTGGATCAGCGCGGTGGCGAGCAGGGTCAGCCGGAAGGCGGGCTGGCGCAGCACGCTGGCCGCCGCCGCCGAGCCAGGCGGGGCAGGCGCGCGCTCCGCTTTCGGCAGCAGGACGGTCAGGCAGGCGGCCAGCCCATATCCCGCGGCCAGCACGGCCGGCACGACCGCTGTCCCCAGGCGCTGCAGCAGCAGCCCGGCGGCCGCCGTCGCCGCCATGTAGGCGGCCGAGCCCCAGGCGCGCGTCCGCCCGTATTCGAGCCGCCCGGCGCGGACGAGCGCGAGGGCCAGCGTGTCGCTCAGGGGCGTGAGCGCCGCCGCCGAGACGCCCTGCAGCGCGACGACGGCCAGCACCGGGCCGAACCCCTTCGCTGCCGGCAGCATCAGCGCTCCCAGGGTCGCCGACCCGGCGGCGATACCCAGCACCAGCCGCAGCCGCCCCAACCGGTCCGCGGCCCATCCCCAGCCCGGCACGGCGAACACCCGCAGCAGCGAGGCGAGGCCAAGCGCCTGGCCGATCTCGGCCGCGGACAGCCCGTGGTCGGAAAGCCAGAGCGGCAGGTAGGCGCTGGTGATGGCGGCAGCGGCGAAGAACGCCGCGACGAATGCGCCGACCCGGGAGCCGTCGGTCAGGCGGCGGCGAGGCTAGCTTGGGCCACGTCCCTGATGCGCCGGGCCATGGCAGCGATGCCGTTGCCGCGGTTGGTGGACAGCGCCTCGATCAGCCCGAGGTCACGCAGGAAAACGGGATCGGTGGCGAGGACCTCGGAGGGCGGCCGGCCGGAATAGACCCGCAGCAGGAGCGCGACCAAGCCCGAGACGATGGCGGCGTCGGACGCGCCAGCGAGCAGGAGGCGGCCGTCGCGCAGCGTCGCTTCCATCCACACCTGACTCTGGCAGCCCGGCACGCGGTGCGCGTCGTCCTGCCACTCCGGCGGGAACGGCGGCAGCTTGCGGCCTAGCTCGATGATGTATTGGTAGCGGTCCATCCAGTCATCGAACACGTCGAGCTCCTCGCCGACCGCGGCGATGGCGTCGGCGGCGGTGGCCTCTTCTGGCTGGAGATAAGGGTCCGGCATGGGAGGCGGATGTGCGACCGCGTGCTGCGCCCGTCAACCCTGCGGGGCGGCGTGGGCGCGGACCCAGGCGGTGAACTCGTCGTCGGGCAGGTCGCCTGCGGCCATGCTGAGCATGGTCATGGTCGCCTCGACCTCCGGCGCCTCCAGCTCGGCGCCGTTCAGCGACAGGAACAGCACCATCGCCATGAAGCCGGTCCGCTTGTTGCCGTCGATGAACGGATGGTTGCGCGCGATCGCGATGGCGTAGCACGCACCCAGCTCAGCAACATCCGGCTCGCCGTAGCTGGCGAGATTGAGCGGGCGAGCGAGGGCGCTCTCCAGCAAACCCTCGTCGCGCACGCCCGACGCGCCGCCGTGCTGCTTCAGTTGCTCGTCGTGAAGGTCGCGAACGATCCTGACATCCAGCCAAAGGGTCATTTCGCAAGCTCAGCGAGGACGTTGCGCCACTTCTTCATCAGCCGCCGCGCCACGACCATTTGCGCCTCGTAGTCCGGGTCGCTGACAGACAGGCGCACTCCCTCCGGTGTCTCCACCGCGAACAGCGTGTCGCCCTTCTGCACGCCCAGCTTCACCAGCAGCTCCTTGGGCAGGATCACGCCCACCGAGTTGCCGATGCTCGTCAGCTTCAATGCCGCCATGTCTGCCTCCCATGTCCTGCTGTGCACAATGCACAGCAGGACATAGGAGTTGCAACAGACGTTATACGTCCTTACAAAATGAACCGGCTCAGATCGCCCTTCTGCGCCAGCGGCGCCACCTTCTCATTCACATAGGCTGCATCCACCGTCACGGTGTCCCCGCCCCGGTCGGTCGCGGTGAAGCTGATTTCCTCCAGCAGCTTCTCCAGCACCGTCGCCAGCCGCCGGGCGCCGATGTTCTCGACCCGGTCGTTGATGTCGGCAGCCAAGTTCGCCAACGCATCCACCGCGTCCGGCGCAAACGACAAGGTGACGGCCTCGGTGCCCAGCAAGGCGGAATACTGCTTCAGCAGGCTGTGCTCCGGCTCCGTCAGGATGCGGCGCAGGTCCGCGCGAGACAGCGGCGCCAATTCGACGCGGATCGGCAAGCGGCCCTGCAGCTCCGGCAGCAGGTCGGACGGCTTGGCCAGATGGAACGCGCCCGAGGCGATGAACAGCACGTGGTCGGTCTTGACCGGGCCGTACTTGGTGCTGACCGTCGTGCCCTCGATCAGCGGCAGCAGGTCGCGCTGCACGCCCTCTCGGCTCACGTCGCCGCCGCGGAACCCGCCCTCGCTGCTGCGCGCACACACCTTGTCGATCTCGTCGAGGAACACGATGCCGTTCTGCTCGGCGTGGGTCACGGCGTCCTTCGTGAGCTGGTCGTTGTCGAGCAGCCGGTCGGCCTCCTCGCGCGCCATCGCCTGCCGGGCAGCCGCCACCGTCATGCGCTTGCGCTGCGGCGGACGGCCGAACATGCCCTTCATCATCTCGCCCAGGTTCTGCATCTGGCCCGGCGGCATGCCGGGGATGTCCAGGTTCCCGATCGGCACGCCGGACGGCTCGGCGACGGAGACCTCGACCTCCTTGTCCTCCAGCTCGTCCGCCCGCAGCATCCGCCGGAACTTGCTCCGCGTGTCGGCACTCGCACCCTCGCCGACCAGCGCCGTCACCAGCCGGTCCTCGGCCGCCAGCTCGGCCTTCGCCTGCACATCCTTGCGGCTGGCCTCGCGCAGCATGGTGATGCTCGCTTCCACAAGGTCGCGCACGATGCTGTCCACGTCGCGGCCGACATAGCCGACCTCGGTGAACTTGGTCGCCTCGACCTTGATGAACGGCGCCTGCGCCAGCCGCGCGAGGCGCCGGGCGATCTCGGTCTTGCCGCAGCCGGTGGGGCCGATCATCAGGATATTCTTGGGCACCACCTCCTCGCGCATGCCCTCGGGGAGCTGCTGCCGGCGCCAGCGGTTGCGCAGCGCGATCGCCACCGCGCGCTTGGCGTCCTCCTGGCCGACGATGAAGCGGTCGAGCTCGCCGACGATCTCGCGCGGGGAGTAGGTGGGGACGTCCATCACAGGGTCTCCACGATGACGGAATTGTTGGTGTAGACGCAGATATCGGCGGCGATCCGCATGGCCCGGCGCGCGATCTCCTCGGCCTCCAGCCCGTCCACCGTCATCAGCGCGCGGGCGGCGGAGAGCGCGAAGTTGCCGCCGGAGCCGATGGCGATCACGCCGTCCTCCGGCTCCAGCACGTCGCCGTTGCCGGTCAGCGTGTAGCTGTGCGCCTCGTCGGCCACGGCCATCATCGCTTCCAGCCGGCGCAGGTAGCGGTCGGTCCGCCAGTCCTTGGCGAGCTCGACGCAGGCGCGCTCGAGCTGGTTGGGGAAGCGCTCCAGCTTCGCCTCCAGGCGTTCGAGCAGGGTGAAGGCGTCGGCCGTGGCGCCGGCGAAGCCCGCGAGCACGGCGCCGCCCGCGCCGATGCGGCGCACCTTGCGGGCATTGCCCTTGATGACGGTCTGGCCGAGGCTGACCTGGCCGTCGCCGGCCATCGCCACCCGGCCGTTGCAGCGCACGCACAGGATGGTGGTCCCGTGCCAGCCGACGGGATCGTATGGGGTCTGGTTCTGCATGATGGCCCCAAAGTGGGAAGCGGCCCCCCTCTGCACAAGATATAGGCAATCGTGCCCGCCGCGGGTTGGACGCCCCCACGGATTGGAGTAAGCCCGGCTCCATGTCCCGCGTCGCCGAGCTCACCCGCGCCACCAACGAGACCCGCATCGAGCTGCGCTTAGCACTCGACGGCGCCGGCATGGCGGACGTGGCGACCGGCATCGGCTTCCTCGACCACATGCTGACGGCACTCGCCCGGCACGCCCTGTTCGACCTGCGCGTGCGCGCCGAGGGCGACCTGCATATCGACTTCCACCACACCACGGAGGATGTCGGCATCGTGCTCGGCCAGGCGCTGGCCCAGGCGCTCGGCGACAAGCGCGGCGTGCGGCGCTACGGCCACGCCGTGGTGCCGATGGACGAGGTGCTGGTGGACGCCGCCGTGGACCTGTCCGGCCGCCCGTTCCTCGCCTGGGGCGCGCGTTTCGAGCATGACAAGGTCGGCGAGATGGATACCGAGCTGTTCGAGGAGTTCTTCCGCGCGCTGGCGATGAACGCGCTCATCACCCTGCACGTGACGCAGCGCGCCGGGCGTAACGCGCACCATGTCGCCGAAGCGTGCTTCAAGGCCGTTGCCCGCGCTCTCCGCGTGGCGGTCGAGCCCGACCCGCGCGCCGCCGGCGCCGTCCCATCCACCAAGGGGTCGTTGTGAGGACCTACACCGTCCACCTCAAGCCTGCCCGCGAGCCCGTGCTGGTGCGGGAGGGGTGGAGCTGGTGGGCGTTCCTGTTCGGGCCGTTCTGGCTGCTGGCCCAGCGCGCCTGGATCCCCGGCGTCATCAGCCTCGCGCTGTCCGTGTCGTTCGCCGCTCTCGCGCCGCCGTCCATGCAGGCCGTGCTGGCGCTCGGGCTCGGGGTGCTGACCGGGCTGCTTGGGCGGGACCTGGTGCGCTGGTCGCTGGAGCGCCGCGGCTACCTGCTCGCCCACGTGCTGGCGGCGCGGGACGAGGAGGGGGCATTGGGCCGGCTGCTGACGGCGCGCCCGGAGCTCGCCGCGCGCTACCTGGAACGTCCGGCATGATGCGCGTCGCCGTAGTGGACTACGGCAGCGGCAACCTCGCCTCCGCCTCGCGCGCGCTGGCCGTCGCGGCGGAGCGCGAGGGACTGGATGCCGAGGTTCTGGTGACCGCCGACCCCGAGCAGGTGGCGCGGGCGGACCGCGTGGTGCTGCCGGGCCAAGGCGCCTACGCCGACTGCGCCGCCGGGCTGGCGGCCCTGCCCGGCATGCGCGACGCGATCGAGGCGGGCGTGGCGGCCGGCCGGCCGTTCCTCGGCATCTGCGTCGGCATGCAGCTCATGGCCGAGCGCGGGCTGGAGCACGCGGCGACGCCGGGCTTCGGCTGGATCGCGGGCGAGGTCGCGCCGATGGATGCACCGGGGCTGCGGCTGCCGCAGATGGGCTGGAACGCGCTCGACTTCGAGCCTGGATCGCACCCGCTCGTGGAGGGCCTGCGGCCCGGCGACCACGCGTATTTCGTGCACAGCTACGCGCTGCGCGGCGGCAGCGCTGCCGACCTGGTGGCCACCACGGAGTACGGCGGCGCCGTCCCGGCGCTGGTCGCCCGCGGCAACCGGGCGGGCACGCAGTTCCACGTGGAGAAGAGCCAGGACGTGGGCCTGCGCATCCTCGGCAACTTCCTGCGCTGGACGCCCTGAGCATGGCCGAGACGGTGAGCGATCGTCCTATCCTGGCCGTGGAGCGCGCGGAGGAGCTGGCCGACGACGACATGCTCGCCTTGTGCGAGGCAGCCCACGCCGCGATCCTGGAAGGCGGCGGCTTCGGCTGGGTCAACCCGCCGGGCCGCACCGCATTGCAAAGCTACTTCCGCGGCGTGTTGCTGGTGCCGGAGCGCCAGTTATTCATCGGCCGGCTCGACGGAGTGATCGTCGGCAGCGCCCAGTTCGTCCGGCCGCCACGCAACAACGAGGCGCAGGCCTTCGCCGCCACCCTGATGCACGCCTTCATCGCGCCCTACGCCCGCGGCCATGGCCTGGCCCGGTTGATGACCCAGCGCGTCGAGGAAGCCGCCCGCGCGCTGGGCTACCAAGTGCTGAACCTCGACGTGCGCGAGACGCAGGAGCCGGCGATCAAGCTGTACGAGGGCCTCGGCTACATCCGCTGGGGCGAGCACCCCGCCTATGCCCGCGTGGGCGGCCGCACCATCCGCGGGCTGTTCTACCACAAGCTGCTGCAGCGGGACCCGAAGGCGTGAGCGGCCTCACGCTCTATCCCGCGATCGACATCAAGGACGGCGCCTGCGTGCGGCTGCAGCGCGGCGATATGGCGGCCACCACCGTCTATTCCGGCGACCCGGCGGCGCAGGCCCGAGCCTGGCAGGACGCCGGCTGCGCCTGGCTGCACGTCGTGGACCTCAACGGCGCCTTTGCCGGCCGGACGGTGAACGGCGAGGCGGTCGCCGCCATCCTGGCCGCAGCGACGGTGCCGGTGCAGCTCGGCGGCGGCATCCGCAGCATGGCGGACGTGGAGCATTGGCTGGCGGCCGGGGTGCGCCGGGTCATCCTGGGCAGCGCCGCGGTGAAGGACCCAGGCCTGGTGCGCGAGGCGTGCCGGGCGCATCCCGGCCGGGTCGCGGTCGGGATCGACGCGCGGGACGGCCTGGTCGCGACGGAGGGTTGGGCCGAAACGTCCGCCGTGTCGGCCGTGGAGCTCGCGCTGCGGTTCGAGGACGCGGGCGCCGCGGCGGTGATCTACACCGACATCGCCCGCGACGGGATGCTGGGCGGGCTGAACCTGGACGCGACGGCCGCGCTGGCGGAGCGGCTGTCCACCCCCGTGATCGCCAGCGGCGGCGTCGGCGGCCCGGCGGACCTTCATGCGCTACGGCAGGCAGCAGACAGCCTCGGACGGGGACGGATCGAGGGCGTGATCGTCGGCCGCGCGCTCTACGACGGACGCATCGACCCGGCCGAGGCGGTGGCTGCCCTGGCCGCCTGACCCGGCGCGGAATGGTGCTTGCGGGTTAACCAATCTGCGGCACACTGCAACCGGACGAGGAGGCACCGTGCTGAAGCTGCGCATCATCCCCTGCCTGGACGTGAAGGACGGACGCGTCGTGAAAGGGGTCAACTTCGTCTCGCTGCGCGACGCCGGAGACCCGGTGGAGCAGGCGGCGGTATATGACGCGGCCGGCGCGGACGAGCTGACCTTCCTCGACATCACGGCGAGCCACGAGAACCGCGACACCATCCTGGATGTGGTGGCCCGCACGGCCGCCCGGGTGTTCCTGCCGCTCACCGTGGGCGGCGGGGTGCGCAGCACGGGCGAGATGCGGCGCCTGCTGCTGGCCGGTGCTGACAAGTGCAGCATGAACTCCGCCGCCGTGGCCCGCCCCGAGCTGGTGCAGGAGGCGGCGGAGAAGTTCGGCAGCCAGTGCGTCGTCGTCGCCGTGGACGCCCGGCAGGCGGCGCCGGGACGCTGGGAAGTGTTCACCCATGGCGGCCGGCAGGGCACCGGGACGGATGCCGTGGAGTGGTGCCGCCGGGTCGCGGCGCTGGGCGCGGGCGAGATCCTGCTGACCAGCATGGACCGCGACGGCACCGGGCAGGGCTTCGACCTCGACCTGCTGCGGGCCGTGTGCGATGCGGTGCGGGTGCCGGTGGTGGCGTCCGGCGGGGTAGGCACAACAGCGCATTTCGTGGACGGGGCGCGGGCAGGCGCGACGGGCCTGCTGGCGGCCAGCGTGTTCCATTTCGGAACATTCACCATCCCGCAGGTCAAGATGGCGCTGCACGAGGCGGGCCTGCCGGTGCGGCTGCCCCGCGCGGCGGCGTAGCGACATGGCCAAGGCGTCCAAGAAGGCAGGGGCGTCCAAGAAGGCCGTAGTGCCTAAGAAGGCCGCGGCGCCGCGCAAGTCCAAAGCCGCCGCGCCCGCACCGAGCGAGCCGGCGCCGGCCGGCAGCGCGCAGGTGCTGGACCGGCTGTGGCAGGTGGTGATGGACCGGCGCGGCGCGGACCCGGCGGTCAGCCACTCCGCGCGCCTGCTATCGCGCGGGACCGCCAAGGTCGCGCAGAAATTCGGCGAGGAGGCGGTGGAATGCCTGATCGAGGCCGTCGCCGGCAACCGCGACGCCCTGGTGGCCGAGAGCGCGGACGTGCTCTATCACCTGCTCGTGTTGTGGGTGGATGCGGGCGTGCCGCCCGGCGCCGTATGGGCCGAGCTGGAGCGGCGCGAGGGCGTGTCCGGCATCGCGGAGAAGGCATCGCGCGCGCGCACCCTGCTGGAGGGGTATGGCCCTGGCACCAAGAAGATACCCTGACTTAGACGTAAGGAACCTACCATGCCGGTTGCCGGCCTCGGCGCGTACGACGACAGTAACGTGTTCGCCCGCATCCTGCGCGGCGAGATCCCGTCCCGCCGAATTTACGAGGACGAGTGGGCCGTCGCCTTCCACGACATCGCCCCGCAGGCGCCGGTGCACGTGCTGGTGGTGCCGCGCGGGCGCTATGTGTCCTTCGCCGATTTCTCCGCCCACGCGACGGAGGCGGAGATCGTCGGCTTCGTGCGCGCGGTCGGCCGGGTGGCGCAACAGCTGGGGCTGGAGGCGCCGGGCTACCGCATCCTGTCTAACATGGGCGAGCACAGCGGGCAGGAGGTGCCGCACCTGCACGTGCACCTGTTCGGCGGGCAGCCGCTCGGGCCGATGCTCTCGCGTTAACGCGCGTTAAGCGATCTGCCGGGCCTCGTCGGTCGCGACCTGGTCGCGCCCGGCCAGCTTGGCGCGATACAGCGCCTGGTCCGCGGCGCCCACGAGCGTGCTGGGGTCCAGCTCCGCGTAGGTCGGGCGCGCGACGGCCGCGCCGAGGCTGAGCGTCACCTGGCCGCATACGCCGTCCGCGTGGGGGATGGCGGCCTGGGTCAGCGCCTCCCGCAGCCCCGCGGCGATCGCGGCTGCGCCGGCCATCCCGGTATTGGGCAGCAGCAGGGCGAACTCCTCCCCGCCCATGCGCACGGCGAGGTCCCCCGGGCGGCGCGCAGCCTCGGACAGGATGACCGACAGGCGCTTGAGGCACAGGTCGCCCGCCGGGTGCCCGTAGCGGTCGTTGTAGCGCTTGAAGTGGTCCACATCGACCATGAGGAGGGCGAGCGGCTGATGCTCGCGCTGCGCGCGGCGCCACTCCAGCGCCAGCAGCCGGTCGAACCGGCGGCGGTTGGCCAGGCCCGTCATCGGGTCGCACTCGGCGAGGTCGGTCAGCAGCGCGTTCGCCTCCGCCGCGCGCCGGCAGGCCGTCACGAGCTCGAGCAGCAGCGCCAGCAGGACCAGCAGCCCCGTCAGCAGGCCGCCGACCCGGCCGACATACCAGCCCAGGCTGTAACGCGCCCCGCCCAGCATCGTCAGCCCGGTGTCGGCCGTGGCCGCCAGCAGGGCGACGCACAGCCACAAATCCAGCAGATTGCCGTCCCGCAAGCGCCGGGCCACGAGGAGCAGCGCCAGCGCGTTGGCCAGCACGACCGCCGGGATGGCGCCGATCTCGACCATGCCCGCGTAGCTGCCCCGGTCCGTGACGGCAGGCAGCCAGGGCAGGCAGGCCGTGGCTGCCAGCGTGACGAGGACCGCAAGGCCCAGGACGCACGCGACGGTCACGCCGGGGCGGGGCGCTCGCGGGGACAGGGGGGCCAGGGCGTAGCGGATGACGAGCAGGGCGAAGCCGCCGTGCCAGGCGCACCACAGCCAGGCCAGGGTGCCCGGCCCGCCAATCAGCGGCTCAGACCCGAACACGCCGGGTGCGGCCGCGAGCTGGGCGAGGATGATGGCGGTCGCGAACAGGTAGGCTGCGCCGAGCCGCAGCGGCCCGCACGCCTCGCCGGCGACGCCCTGCGCCAGCAGGAGTGCTGCCGTGACGAGGTGGATGACGAGCGTCGAGGCCGAGAGGGCGGCGGGCAAGCCGAGCAGCGGCCCCATGGCCTTGCCGACGGAGAACAGGGACAGCGCCGCCAGGAGGGACAGCAGGGCGGCCGTCCCCGCCGCCGCCTGCCTGTGGCTGGGGAAGGGTGCGCTCGATGCGAGGGAGGCGGACGGGAGCAGCATAGCAACCCCAGGTAGCGGATGTGTGAACGTGACGCTAACTGGTGAACCGAGTGTTAACCGGTTTGGATGCAGTGCCGGTGCGAGACGGAGCCGATTGACAGCGGACGCGGTTGCGCCGACGCTACTGCATACCGAGGGGGGCCCCGACAGGGGGCTGAGAGTCCGCCGGCCCGGCGATGTCCGGGCAGCGCGGTGACCCTATAGGACCTGATCCGGATCATGCCGGCGTAGGGACGGGAGCCATCGCGACACACCCCGTCTCCCCGCCGCACCCATGGGGAGACGCGCGATGACCTATCAAGCCAAGCCGAGCGCCGTGACGACCGGCCCGATCACCGGGTCCCGCAAGATCTACACCAGCCCGGCGGGCCGGCCCGACATCCTGGTGCCGTTCCGTGAGGTCGTGCTGGACCCGAGCGCGCGGGAGGAACCGGTGCGGCTCTACGACACGTCCGGCCCCTACACCGAGGCGAACGCGGCCGTGGACCTGGCGGCCGGGCTGCCGCGGGTGCGTGCGCCCTGGCTGGCGCGCCGCGGGTTCGCCACCGCCGCCGCGCGGGCCGTGAAGCCCGAGGACAACGGCTTCGTGCCGCAGGACCGCCTGGTCCCGGAGTGCCCGGCCGAGCAGGTGCTGCTGGAGGGACGCCCCGGCCAGCTCGTCACGCAGTACGAGTTCGCCCGTGCCGGGATCATCACCGAGGAGATGGCCTATGTCGCGCACCGGGAGAACCTCGGCCGCGCCGCCGCACTCGCCGAGGCAGAGGGGCGCGTGGCCGACGGGGAGAGCTTCGGCGCGGAGATCCCGACCTTCGTGACGCCCGAGTTCGTGCGCAGCGAGATCGCGCGCGGGCGGGCCATCATCCCCGCGAACATCAATCACCCGGAGCTGGAGCCGGTCATCATCGGTCGCAACTTCCTGGTCAAGATCAACGCCAACATCGGCAACTCCGCCGTGACGTCGGGCGCGGCCGAGGAGGTGGAGAAGCTGGTCTGGGCCATCCGCTGGGGCGGCGACACGGTGATGGACCTCTCGACCGGGCGCAACATCCACAACATCCGCGGCTGGATCGTGCGCAACTCGCCCGTGCCGATCGGCACCGTGCCGATCTACCAGGCCTTGGAGAAGGTCGGCGGCGACGCGGACAAGCTCGATTGGGAGGTGTTCAAGGACACGCTGATCGAACAGGCCGAGCAGGGCGTGGACTACTTCACCATCCACGCCGGTGTGCGCCTCGCGCACGTGCCGCTCACGGCGCGCCGGGTCACGGGTATCGTGTCGCGCGGCGGCTCGATCATGGCGCGCTGGTGCCTGGCGCACCACCGAGAGAGCTTCCTCTACGAGCGGTTCGACGAGATCTGCGACATCATGCGCAAGTATGACGTGAGCTTCTCGCTCGGCGACGGGCTGCGGCCCGGCAGCAACGCGGACGCCAACGACGCGGCGCAGTTCGCCGAGCTGGAGACGCTGGGCGAGCTGACCAAGGTGGCCTGGGACCGCGGCTGCCAGGTGATGATCGAGGGCCCCGGCCACGTGCCGATGCACAAGATCAAGGTCAACATGGACAAGCAGCTGCGCGAGTGCGGCGAGGCGCCGTTCTACACGCTCGGCCCGCTGACCACCGACATAGCGCCGGGCTAC
>JBBSIT010000032.1:0-14831 GCA_038231995.1 Acetobacterales bacterium
ATAGCCCAGGAATGCTCCATATCCAGTCACATGATCAACATCCAGCAACATCCCGCTCCGGATGATTATGGAGCAGACGGACATGCAGCCGCACAGGCGGGAGTGATCAGGTATCGATCAAAGAACGCGATCAGATAGCGTTGGAGGTGACAGCTGATAGGTCGGTTTTACTGGTACAAGCTCGTAGAAAGTGTTACACTTTCCGAGAGAACATGCCCAAACGCCCGAGAACACCCACTGCCCCGCCCATGTCTGGCGAACCGCCGCTGGCCAAGTTGCCCGTCCGGACTTCGGCGCCGGCGCGCAAGGCTGCAGCCCCGTCCCGGTCGGGGCGGACAGCGAGCCAAGCACCCTCCCCTGCCCCGCAAGCCGGCATGCAGCTGCACACGGCCGAGGGCGCGCGCAAGTACCTCACCGCCGGCGAACGCTACGCCTTCCTCAAGACAGCCGAGCAGGCCGGGCGCGAGACCCGCACGCTCTGCATGACGCTCGCCTATGCCGGATGCCGTCTGTCCGAGGCGCTCGCCCTTACCGCCGACCGGGTCGACCTCGCGGCCGGCACCCTGGTGTTCGAGAGCCTGAAGAAGCGGCGCTCCGGAGTGTTCCGGCCCGTGCCGGTGCCCCCTGCTCTGCTCGAGGCGCTTGACCTGGCGCATGGGCTGCGCGACCTGCAGGGCAAGCGCGGCCGGGGCCGCGGCGTCCTGCTCTGGCCGTGGAGCCGGATGACGGGCTGGCGCGCGGTGCACGGCGTCATGCAAGCGGCCGGGCTCGATGGGCCGCACGCCTCGCCCAAGGGGCTGCGGCACGGCTTCGGGGTGGCGGCCGTCTCCGCCGGCATCCCGCTCAACCTGGTGCAGAAATGGCTCGGCCACGCCCAGTTCTCCACCACCGCCATCTACGCCGATGCCGTCGGCACTGAGGAGAAGGATATCGCCAGCCGCATTTGGGGGTGACGGTCAGGCGGGATCGCGCTGCGTGCGTGGCCCTGCCAGACGCATTATGCTGCTGCCCAGGAGGTCCGAATGGACGGCATGGTCGACGTGATCATTCCGGTTGACGCCGAGGCTGCCCGGGCTCTCGAAAGTCCAGCGCGCCGGGAGGCGGCCGGCCGATACCTGAGCAGCTTGCTGAAGGGCGGAGGCGTTCGCGATGTCTTCGCAGAGGCGATCGCCGACGCCAAGACGGAGGCTCGTGCGAACAGCCTGACGGACGAGGGCGTCGACGCAGAGCTGGAGGCGTGGCGGGCAGAGCGGCACGCTTGATCATCGTCCTCGACGCATCGACCTTCGTCTCTGCCGTCCTCAAGCCGAATAGCATCCCTGAGCAGGCGCTCCTGCGCTCTGTGGACGCGCCCAATCGGCTCATTCTCTCGCAGGTGGTCGAAGACGAATACCGCGAGGTCATCTTGCGTCCGAAGTTCGATCGGTTCGTCTCCATCGAGCGTCGCCAGCGCATCCTCGACATCGTGCCAGGTCGGCCATTTCGAGGGCATATTGGCCGAAGCAGAGGATATGCCTGCGCGCATAGGAGTCGAGAAAGGCGACGAGAGTGGGCGTGACGGAGTGGCCGTCCGCGGCTATGTCCGGCAGGACCGTGGTCAGGTCGGCGACGTTGGACAGCATGATCGCGTTGCGACGAGGCTGACGTATTTGAGCTGCTTTTCCTGCTCGACGGGATCGCCGCTCTTGATCACCGGCCCTCCGAACGACACCCAGTCCAGGAAGTCGTTGTAGGTCTCGACTTCAGTGGTTTCGGCGCGGATGACAGAACCGCAAAAGCAAGTTGGAGGGAGGCCCAAGATGTTGCAACCGCGTAGTGCCGCCCAGAACGCGGCGGCAATCGCCGAGCGGTTCTCGATGGTGGGGCGACGGGCCTTGGTCACCGGCGGCAGCGTCAGCATCGGACGGGAGATCGCGTTGGCGTTTGCCGAGGCGGGGGCGGATGTCGCAGTGCAGTACGCGCGGCAGGCCGATATCGCGTTCGGGCAATCGGATGCGGCGGCCGAGCTGATCGGCGCGATCGAGGGCAAGGGCGGGCGGGCGATGGCGATCGAGGCGGATTTCGCAGTGGCGGGAGAAGCAGCGCGCTGTGTCGGCGCGGCACGGGAAGCATTTGGCGGGGTGGACGTGCTGGTGGTCTGCGCCTCGGTGCAATACCGGGAGCCGTTCCTGGAGATGACGGCCGAGCGGGTCGAACGGCAGATCCAGATCAATTTCAGGGCCAGCATCGAGCTGATGCAGGCGGCGCTGCCAGGGATGAAAGCGGCGGGCTGGGGCCGGGTGTTGACAATCGGCAGCATCAACCAGACGCGGCCGGAGCCAGACCTCGCGGTCTATGCGGCGTTGAAGAGCGCGCAGCACAATCTTTCGATCAACTTGGCGGCTGAGTATGCACCGCATGGGGTGACGGTAAACAACTTGTCGCCCGGTCTGGTGGTGACGGAGCGCAACCGGTGGCGGCGGCAGGACGCGGCGGCGTGGGATGCGATCCAGCGTGGGTCGGCGCCGATGCGGCGGGCGGGCCAGGCGTGGGAGATGGCAGGAGCGGCGCTGCTCCTGTGCTCGGAGGCGGGGAGTTTCATCACAGGAGCGGATCTTCAGGCGACCGGTGGACGGCACCTAGGCTGGTGATCTCAGACGCTGGTCGCCTGCTCCCCTGCCCCGCCGCTACGATCGGGCAGGTTGTTAGCCGGCAAAGGCCGGTTCGGGGAGGCCACTGACGCCGACGTTGAGCGCTAGAAGGCTACCGGCAAAGGGCTGCGCCGCCAGCGCCTCGGGGGCGAGTTTCTGGGTGGAGGTGGTGACGAACAGGGTAGCGAGTCTGGGGCCGCCAAAAGCGCAGGACGTGGGCTGGGTAACGGGCAGTTCGACAATGCGGTCGAGCCGGCCGTCGGGGGCGAAGCGGGCCAGGCAACCGCCCTGGTAGCGGGCGTTCCAGAGATAACCTTGGGCGTCGACGGTGGCGCCGTCGGGCGCCCCGGGGGCGGCGCCGGCCGGGGCGTGGATGGACCACGGGCCGGGCTCGCCGGTGGTGGGGTCGAAATCGGCGCGCTCTAGGTCGCCGCGGCGGGTGTCGGTAAAATAGATCGTGCGGCCGTCCGGCGCGAAGGCGATGGCGTTAGCGACGGTGACGCCGGCGCGCACCCGAGTGACATCGCGCGCGGCGTCAATGCGGTAGAGCGCGCCGTTGGTGCGGGCGCCGTAGTCCCACATGCTGCCGCACCAGATGCGGCCGACTTGGTCGCATTTGGCGTCGTTGAGGCGGTTTTCCGGGGGGCCGGTCTCGACTGTGACGAGCGGGGCGAGTGTGGCGGTGCGCGGATCGAAGGTGTGCAGGCCATGCCGCAGAGCTACGACGACGCCGCCCTCGGCGCGTGTAACGACGGCGCCGATCGTCTCCGGCATCGGCCAGCTTTGGATGGCTCCGGACAGATCGAGACGATGTAGCGCGGGGCTGCGCAGATCGACCCAGTAAAAGCCCTCGCCGGCGACCCAGTTTGGGGATTCGCCGAGAGTGTCAGCGGTTTGGGCTGCGATGCGGATTTCAGCTGGCATTGGGGTGGCCTCAGGATGTGACAATGCCGGGGCGCTTGTCGGCGGCCATGCGGGCGAGCAGGTCGTGCTTGGCCTTCTCGATATGGGCGCCCATCAGCATCGCGGCCGAGGTGGCGTCGCGACGCTCGATGGCGCGCAGCAGGTGGCGGTGGTCGTCAATGACGCCGTGGAAGCGGCCCTCGTCGTAGCCGTAGTATTGCCAGAGAGCGGCGACCAGCAGCCAGTGGCGATCGACCAGCGAGAGCGCGCCGGGGTTGCCGGCTGCGTCATTGATGACGGCGTGGAAACCGCGGTTGGCGGCGGGAACGGCGGCGTAGTCGGCCGCGGCGACGCGAGCTTCGAGCGCCGCCTCGGTTTCGGCGAGGCGGCGGGCGTGGGCGTCGCTGCGGCGTTCGGAGGCGCGGCGGGCGAGCATGGTCTCAATGGCGCTGCGGATATCGAACAGGTCTTCCACGAAGCCGATGTGGATGGAGCGGACGCGGGCACCGCGGTTGGGCTCGATAACGACCAGGCCCTCGCCATGCAGTTCGCGCAGCGCCTCGCGGATCGGCATGTGGCTGACGCCATAACGGGTGGCCAGTTCGTCGATGCGCAGGCGGGACCCGAACGGCAACTCGCCGAGAATGATGTCGCTGCGCAGGAGCTGCTGTATGTCCGGACCGCGGGCCATGGTGCTCCGACGGAAGGAGGATTTGAGCAAATATACAGGCCATAAGTTCAGATTGCGGTCAAGCTGGCGCTTATGGTTGTATATTTGATCAAATCATCCTTAGGCTGGTGGCGTCTGTGGCGCGGCGGGAATACGTCGGGCGACGGCGGGGGGAACGGGATGCGCGCGTCTGAGTCGCAAGTTGACGGAACTCCGGCGACTACGGTTCTGGCCTATCGCCGCGCCGACGGGCGTGCGGGGGTGCGCAATCATGTGCTGGTGCTGGGCATCAACGGGCTGGCGCTGCGGGTGAGCGAGCGGATCGCGCGCGGGATCGCGGGCGCGCTATGCGTCACGACCAGCGCTGGACGGGGCCAGGTGGAGCCGGATCTGGGGCAGCATCTGGAGCAGCTGGCGGGAATCGGGCGCAACCCGAATGTCGCGGCAGTGCTGGTGGTGGGGGTGGATGCCGAGGCGACAGGGTTTGTCGCCGGGCGGATCGCGGTCACGGGAAAGCCCGTGGCGAGCGTGTGCTTCGCCGAGCATGAGGAGGACATGTTGACCGTGCTGGACCACGGCATCCGGCGGCTGGCGGTGCTTGTGCGCGAGGCTTCGCGTTGCCGGCGGGAGGCGGTGCCCATCAAGTCGCTGATGGTGGCGGTGGAGTGCGGGCATTCGGACGCGACCTCGGGAATCGCCAGCAATCCGGTTGTGGGGACGGCAGTCGACTGGCTGGTCGATGCCGGGGCGACGGTGATGCTGGGCGAGACGGTGGAGTGGCTGGGGGCGGAGCACCTGCTGGTGCAGCGGGCGCGGACGCCGGCGGTTGGAGAGCGGATCTTGGCGGCGGTGCGGGCGCGCGAGGACATGGCGGCGGCAACGGGCAAGCCGCTAACCGGGAACAATCCGGGCGAGGAGAATATCCGCGGCGGGCTGAGCACGATCGAGGAGAAGTCGCTGGGGGCGATCATCAAGTCGGGGTCGCGGCCGATCGACGGGGTGCTGGCGGTGGCCGAGGCGCCGGCGGCGCCGGGGTTGTATCTGATGGATGGGCCGGCGTTCTCGCCGGATTCGATGAGCGGGTTCGCGGCGTCGGGAGCGACGATGATGCTGTTCACCACCGGGCCCGGCAACAGCTTCGCGAGTGCGGTGGCGCCGACCATCAAGATCACCGCGCAGGCGGCGACGGCGGCGCGGGTGCCGGAGCAGATTGATTTCGACGCGAGTGGAGTGTTGGCAGGGCGCGAGACGCAAGGGGCTGCGGGGGCGCGGCTGGTGGCGGCGCTGGTGGATGTGGCGGAGGGAACGCTGACCTGGGGCGAAGTGCTGGGCGAAGGGCTGGAAGTGGCGACGCGGGTGCGGGGGTCGCTGTGAGGGCGGCGCGGGTTTGGCGGCTACCGGGCTGGGCGGTTTATCTGCGGACGATGGCGGTATTCAGCGTTGCTTGGTATGCGATATCATTAACTACACCGAACAAACTGCTGCTGCCTCCGCCGGCGGATGTCGCGCGGGCGTTGCAGGACATGGCGACGGATGGCGAACTCTTCAGCAATGCGGCGATCAGCCTGGGGCGGTTGCTGTTGGCTGTGAGTGCCGCGGCAGTGCTGGCGATCCCGCTCGGGCTGGCGATCGGGCGCAGCCGGCTGTGGGAAGATCTGTTCGAGTTGCCGGTAGAGATGCTGCGGCCGATCTCGGGGATCGCCTGGATCCCGCTGGCACTGTTCATCTTCGGCATCGGCACGATGCTGCCGCTGTTCATCATGTTCTACACGGCGTTCTTTCCGATGGTGCTGGGCACCGCGGCGGGGGCGCGCAACATCGACCGGCGGCTGGTGGCAGCGGCGCGGACGATGGGGATCACCGGGACGGTGCTGATGCGGCAGGTGATCCTGCCGGCGGCCCTGCCCGCGATTTTGGTGTCAGTGCGCCTTGCGGTGGCCGCGTCATGGACGGCGGTGGTGGCGGCGGAGTTGATCGGGGCGCCGAGCGGGCTGGGCTACGCGCTCGACTACTACCGCAGCATGGTGATGACGTCGTCGGTGATGGGCTACGTCGCGGTGATCGGGGTGCTGGGGTTCCTGACCGACAAGGCGTTGCGGCTGCTGGGGGGCAGGTTGACCCCCTGGGCGGCGGAGCGCCCAAGATGAGAACCGCCGCGGAGCGGCGATGATGCGCGCGCCCTACATGGTGATACGAGTGGCGACGCGGCTGACAGTGCCGGTGCTGTTGCTGGTGCTGTGGCAGGCGCTCGCGATGGCGAGCGGGTCGGCGCGGATGCCGCGGCCGAGTGCCGTGCTGGCGGCGGGCCTGGCACTGCTGGCGAGCGGCGATCTGCTCGCGGGGTTGGCGACTAGCCTGGGGCGGGTGTTCGCCGGTTTCTTCCTGGCAAGCGCCGTCGCGGTGCCGCTGGGGATCGTGATGGGCAGCGTACGGCCGGTCGAGCGCAATCTCGATCCGCTGGTGGAGAGCTTCCGGCCGGTGGCGGCGATCGCGATCCTGCCGCTGGTGATCCTGTGGCTGGGCACCGGCTCGATCGCGGCGGTGGTGATCGTGGCCTATGCGGCGTTCTTCCCGGTGCTGATCAACACCATCGCGGGCGTGAAGCGGATCGAGCCGAACCTGATGCGGGCGGCGACCACCATGGGGGTGCCGGCGATCACCCGAATGCGGGTGGTGCTGCTGCCGGCGGCGCTGCCGTCGATCCTGGTGGGCATGCGGATTGGGCTGGGGATCGCCTGGACCGCGATCATCGCGGCCGAGCTTGCGGTCGGCGCCAAGGCGGGCAGCAGCGGCGGGATCGGGCAGATGATGTTCGTGTTCTATGCCTATAGCGTGGAGTTAAACGGCATTGTGGTCTGCATGATTGCGGTGGGGCTGGTGGCGCTGTGCCTCGACTGGGTGCTGCGCGCGGGGCTGACGTGGGCGGTGCCGTGGAGCCGGGGGTGAGCGAGGCAAAGATCCGGCTGGAAGGGATCGGCAAGACCTTCGAACTGCCGGGGGTGTCGCTGCTGGTGGTCGATGACCTGTCGCTGGAGATCCGTGCCGGCGAGTTCTTGGCGATCGTCGGGCCGTCCGGCTGCGGTAAGACCACGGTGCTGAACATGCTGGCCGGGCTGGAGCGGCCGAGCACCGGGACGATGATGCTGGACGGCCGGGCGATCGAGGGACCGGGCGCCGAGCGCGGCGTGATGTTCCAGGACTACGCACTGTTCCCCTGGCAGACGGTGCAGGGGAACATCGGCTTCGGCCTGCGCTTCGGGCCGGCCGGCAGGGACCTTTCGCGGAGCGAGCAGGACGCGCGGGTGGCGCGGGTGATCGAGCTGGTCGGGCTGCGCGGGTCGGAGACGAAATATCCGCACCAGCTGTCGGGAGGCATGCGGCAGCGGGTGGCGCTGGCGAGGCTGGTGGCGAACGAGCCGGACATCCTGCTGATGGACGAGCCGTTGGCGGCACTCGATGCACAGACACGGATGATCCTGCAGGACGAGCTGCTGCGCATCTGGGGCCAGGACCGGCCGGCCGCGGCGCGGCGGACGGTGGTGTTCATTACCCACGCGATCGACGAGGCGGTGTTCCTGGCGGACCGGGTGGTGGTGCTCAGCAGCCATCCCGGGCGGCTGAAGCGGATTGTCGACATCGACCTGCCGCGGCCGCGCGACGATTCGACGCGCAAGAGCGCCGCCTTCGCCGAACTGGGTCAGTCGATCTGGGAGCTGATCCGCGACGAGGCCTATAGAGCGACTATGCGCTAACCGGGCGATCTACAAAAATTCATGGGAGAACGGCAATGGCTGAGTTCGGGAGAAGCAGAATCGGGCGCCGGGCGGTGCTACTGGGCACGGCGGGCGGGTTGGCGGCGCCGGCGCTGGTCGGTGCGCAGGGCCGGACGTCCGCCAAAGTCTCGGTCGGGCGGCAGCCGTATGCCGCGGGCAACTCGCCGATCACCCAGAAGATGATCGGCGACAAGTTGTTCGAGCAGGCCGCGGCCGAGCTCGGCGTCGACCTGACCGTCGACTGGCGGGACTACCCTTCGGCGGTGCCGATGGTGGAGGCGTATCTCTCGGGCAATCTCGACATCGGCATATGGGGCAATACGCCGATCGTGCGGCTGCTGGCGCAGAAGCAGGCAATCAACGTGCTCGCGGTCGGCGAGGGCCATATGCGCTTCGTGCTGGCGACGCGGCCGGACTCGCCGATCCGCACGATCGCCGACATCAAGGGAAAATCAGTCGGCGCGCTGGTCGGCGGCGATCCATACAACGCGTTATCGCAGATGCTGCTGCTGGAACTGGGCAACGCCGACCCGCGGGCCCACGGCATCACCATCATCAACACGCCGACGCAGGCGCAGGCGGCGTCGGTGCCGTCGGGGATGGATGCGGCGATGGTGATCTCCCCGGCGTTCCTGAAAGCGAATGCCGAGATCGGGACGAAGGGGATTATGAACTCGTTCGGCTATACCGAGGCCGGCTACAAGGGGCCGGCGGGCGACGGTGCGGGGCACCTGCTGCCGGGGGTGAAGCGTTCCGCGTTCTATCCTGATGGCTACTACCTGCATCGCTCGTTCTGGATCTGCGGTGACCGGCTGCTGGGGCGGGATGCGGCGATCGGCCAGGCCTTCGTGCTGGCGAACCAGCGCGCGGTGGCCGCCCTCGGCCGCGAGAGCCCGGGCGATGTCGCGACGTCGGTGCAGAAATACTGGGGACTCGATGCCAAGCTCGGGGCGCAGGTGGTCGAGGACGAGGTGCTGTTCCAGCGCGGCTGGATCTGGCCGACGCAGGGCGATGCAGCGTCAATCACGCAGATCTCGCAGGTGATGGTCGAGGGACGGCTAATCCCGAGGCCGCTGACCTGGGAGCAGGTGAAGGGCGCGTTCGAGAAATCGGCGCCGCTGCTGCAGAGGGCCTACGCGGCGACCGGCAACGTGCCGGCCGAGGCGGCCTTCACCGACAAGGCGGCGAAGGACCTGCGCGGTCCACCATCCTGGCAGATCGGCGAATGGACCGCGCCTGCCTGACATGGACCTGGCTGAGCATGCCTGAACTCTTCCGGAGAGACAGAATGGCTTCGATCGGGTTCATTGGCCTCGGCACCATGGGCGCGCCGATGGCACGCAACCTGCTGAAGGCCGGCAACAGCCTGACCGTCTTCGACCTGAACCCGGCGGTTATCAACGGCCTGGTCGCGTCCGGCGCCACGGTGGCGGGCTCGCCGAAAGCGGTGGCCGCGGCGTCGGACGTGGTGATCACCATGCTGCCCGACGCGCCTGACGTGGAGGCGGCGGTATTGGGGGCGGACGGCATCCTGGCCGGGATGCGCAAGGGCGGCCTGTATATAGATATGAGCACAATCGATCCGCAGACGACTCAGCGGATTGGGGCAAAGCTTGCCACGGTCGGCGTCGACATGCTGGACAGCCCGGTTGGCAAGACGGTGGAGCATGCGATCGCCGGCACCTCGACGCTGATGATCGGCGGCGAGGCCTCGGTGCTGAAACGGGCGCGACCGGTGCTGGCGGCGATGGGCAGTGACCTCATTCATTGCGGCGCCCTTGGAATGGGCCAGGCGATGAAGCTGACCAACAACCTGCTCGCCACCGTGCTGCTCGCCGCAAGCTCGGAGGCGCTGGTTGCCGGCGTGAAGGCGGGGTTGACGTTGCCGACTATGATCAGCGTGCTGAGCACGACGATGGCTTGGAACCAGCAGCTCGCCGTGGCGATGCACAACCGGGCGCTGAAGGGGGATTTCGAGCCGGGCTTCATGGTCAAGCTGGCGCATAAGGATTGCCGGCTGGCGCTGGCGATGAATGCGGCGCTCGGGTTGAAGTCGCCGGTTGGTGCCGCGGCGATAGAGGTGCTGCAGGAAACGATCGATGCCGGCATGGCCGGCAAGGATGTCGGCGCAGTGCTGAAACTGCGCGAGGACGCAGCCGGGGTTCAGGTGCGGCTGCCCGCCTGATGGCGACGCCAAAGGACACCTCCATCGACGCGGTAGTGCTGCACGCGGACGACGACGTCGCAGTGCTGATCCGTCCGGTGGTCGCCGGAGAGATCGTTGCGATCGGCGGTGCGCGCGGCGGCTCCGCTCTGCGGGCGAATGCCGGGTTGCCGACCGGGCACAAGCTGGCGCTGCATCCGCTGGCCGCCGGAGCGGAGGTGCGCAAATACGGCGAGGCGATCGGCCGGCTGACCGCAGCAGTGGCGGCCGGGGACCATGTGCATGTGCATAACCTGGTAACCCAGCGGGGCCATTGAGCCCGCGTTCGACTGGCGCCCGCCTGTTGGGGACCATCAGGATGTCTGGGGTGCTCGCGACGGCAGGGGTCAACCTGCGATAAGCTGGCCGGGTGACGCGAGCCCCGAAGCGAGCCAGACCGGCGATTGAGGCTGTCCTGCCCACGGCCGACGCCGACACGACCGTGCAGATCAAGGTCTGGCTGCTCGGCATCAGCCCGATGGTGTGGCGTCGCCTGTTGGTGCCGAGCACCTGCACGCTGCGTTAGCTGCACGGCGTCGTCCAGGTCGCGATGGGCTGGGAGGGCATTCACATCTACCAGTTCTGCCTGCGTGCCAAGCGCCTCGGTTCGTGGGAGCTGTCGGCGTCCTCGCCGGACGTGACGCTCGCGGCGCTGCAGCTACGCCGGGGTGCGCGGTTCATCTACGAGTACGACCTGAATATCCCGTGGCGACACGAGCTGCGCGCGTCGAGGCGCACCTGCCGACAGAGCCGGGCAAGGCATACCCGAGTTGCATCGGCGGCGACGGCGTCTGCCCACCTGAGGATTGTGGCGGTCCGAAGGGCTACCTCGCTGGCTTGAACGAGGCAGTGTCGTTGGACGCTCTTGAGGACCTGGGCACCATGGCCGAGATTATCGGCCAGGTCGTCTTGGAATGTCGGACCCTGGATCAGCGAGACCGACCGCACACCGGACCTGCTGCAGGAGGCCGGCTTCGGCTACGTGCTGGACTGGTGCATGGACGATCAGCCCGTGTGGCTGAAGACCCGCGCGGGCCGTATCCTCGCCGTGTCCTACCCGCAGGAGCTGAACGACGCCAACGCCGTCGTGCTGCGCCGCGCCTCGGCGTCCGAATTGGACCATGGCAAGGATTCGTGTGCGATCCTCACACATCGGCGTCGTGCGGC
This sequence comes from Acetobacterales bacterium, assembly GCA_038231995.1. GTDB lineage: Bacteria > Pseudomonadota > Alphaproteobacteria > Acetobacterales > Acetobacteraceae > JBBSIT01. Next base: position 11,347 of record JBBSIT010000032.1, read on the forward strand.
TGAGCCGAGGAGTCGAGCCTCCGCTGGGCCGTGCAGGGCTGTGCACTAAGCCCCTCTGATTCCGGTCACGCCACGTCCAGCATTTCCGGGGGTTTCCTGTGCTGTCCAGGGTGTGCACGAACCTTAGGTTCGTGCACACCAGAACGGCACATGCCCGACCCGCGGAAACCCTGGCTTTCTAGATGGCGAAATCAGTGGGGTTTGGTGCACACCCCTGGAGCGGGACCGCTTACCCCGGCGCTAAGCCGGGTTTTCCGGCGAACGCAATTGCGTCCTCTGTCCTCCATACGGCCGCTTCGAGCTCGACATGAGCATCAGGTTCGACCTCCCCTGACCCCAAGTGGCGGCTCGTGACGGAGCTGCTGGGTCAGGGCGAGGCAGCGATGCTACGCGGGGCTGCTGCTTTTCCGGCGTGCCGCTTTAGAAGTGATACGCGAAGCGCAACGCCCCGCTCTGCGAGGAGAAGTTGCCAGCGAAGTTGGCGTTGTACTGCAGGTCAAGCTCGACGCCCTTGGCCGTCAGCAGCTGGATCCCTGCGCCGACATCGGCCATCACCCCGGGGATGGGCGTCTTCGACCGGAAGGTGCCGAGGGACGGCGAGGCGGCCGTGAAGCTGGCATCGGTCGTCCACTGGTGATTGCCGAGCAGGAGCACTCCAGCGCGCGCGAAGGGACGCAAGGCCATCCCGTCAGGCAAGTCGATCCGCCCTCCGACCTCGACACCGGGAGACGCCGCCAGGAACCAGTTGTCCGCGGAGCGCACAGCGAGGTTGAACGGAGACGGTCCGCCCTCACGGTAGCCGTCCGCCCGCACGTAGACTGCATCGAGATTGAGGTAGGGCCTGACGTAGAGGTTCTGGAACGGGACCTCGTAGGCCGCCCGCAGATGCAGGCCCACGTCCTGGAAGTGGGGCGACGCCCTCGCAGTCGCGAGCGTGCTGCCGAGAGCGATGAGCCGGGACGTATCATGCCATGCGTAACCGAAGTCGACCGCGCCGGAGAGGAGGAGCGGGCCCCGCTGGTGCTTGACAACCACGCCTGCCAGCACGCCGTCGCCGGTGGCGCGCGTGTTCGCACCGCCGTGGAGGCGGCTGCTCTCGTAGGCGACAGAGGCGCCCACGAACCAGTTCGGCGCCACCTCCTTCTGGCCCCCTACCCGGATTGTCACGGCCGATGCGTTGAACCCGAGGGTCGAGCTCGTGGCGCCGCGGTCCGTGCTGGTCCCCTCGGTCCGCAGCCAGACGCAGTCGGTCTCGGTCAGCAGCACGCTCCGTCCCGCGAACGCCGAGCAGTTCTGGAAGCTGCGCGCGAAGGCCTGGCTCGCCTCGTAGCGCGCCACCCCAAGCCCGCCGAGGCTCTGCCCGCTCAGGCTCTCGAGGGTGGCCCGGTAGGATTGCGGCCCGTCGATGCCGGCCAGCGCTCCGAAGCCGGGCGTGAACGCCGGGTCCGCATCCGGCAAGTCCCACACGTCCTGCAGATGCTTGGCAACGGACTGGTTGGTCGCGCTCAGGCCTGCGGCGCCCGACAGTAGATTGGCCTGCGGCTGGAGCTGGATGCTGTTTCCTTGGACCTGCACCGCATAGCTGACGAGATAGCTCCTGCTCACCGTCAGGGCGGGATCGAAGCTGAGGGGACCTTCGGCGCTGACCAGCGTGACCTTCCGATTGCGAAGCGTGAGCGGATTGACCCGTATCGTGCCGCCCAGGGTTGCGCTGCCGGTCACGTTCAGCTTGTCGGCGCTCGCATTGGCGAAGTCCGCATCGACCAGCAGCCTTCCAGCCGAGGTCTGGACGAAGTTGCCGTGGATCGATGTCTGCCCGACCGATCCTGGCCCGCCGATGTCGATGGTGCCGCTGTTCGTGAGGGTGCCGCCTCCGCCGAGGTCGACCACCGGGGCGCGGAGCGTGGCGCCCGGACGATTGTTGAATGTGCTCGCTCCCGATGGGAACAAGACAGAGCCGGAAATCGTGCCGTAGTTCTCGACAGTGCCGGCCGCGTAGTTGCCGTATACCGCGACGCCCCCGGCCCCGGCGCTGATCGTGCCGGAGTTGCCCAGCGTGTTGCCGTTGCCCCCATCGAACCAGACGCCGTAAGAGTTCGGGCCGCCGGTCACGATGGCGCCGGGGAGGAGGAACACACCGATCGTCCCGTTGTTGCCGTTCCCGCCAGAGCCCAAGCTCTGGGCGTGGATGCCGGGCGAACCGTTGCCGGAGGCCCCCACGTAGGCGTTGTTCTCGACGACGACCGTCACGTCTCCGCCGGCGCCCTTGCCTCCGTTCGCCGTTCCGCTCAACAACACAACAGGACCATTCTGCCCGCCGCCTAGCAACGTCACATTGCCGCCGCCCCCGCCAACGCTCTGCGCGAAGATGGCCGGGGCATTCGTGCCAGAGGTCGCCACGACCCCGCCCATGGCGACGTCGACACGGACCTGACCGCCGTTCCCGGTTCGAGCGACTAGTTGGCTTAAGCACTTGCTCCCGAACTGCTCAATTTCGGTGGAGATAGGACGCATGGCATCACGACGACGGAGTCTGATGACCTGCTGCCAGCGCCGGCAAACGTCGATAGGGGCTGTAGCCGCCCTAGCGTGTCTCGGAGGTCTTCTTTCCGGCCCGGCAGCGCTGGGAGTTGGGTCTCCGGCCCTGGCGCAAACGGGGCCAACTCCGACTTCGCCTACCGGTGACGCGCCCACCATGCGCCCGGGGCAGCGAGTGCGGCAATCGTTCGGTTCGGTGGAGATCAGGACGTTTGCCCGCGCGGAGGACGAAAAGGTTTCCACCTTCAAAGTAGAATTCTTAGTTAAACCGCGTCCAGTTTGGAAAGCATAGTGCCGTTTCCCTGGTCGCCGCACCATTCAGGGGAGAGCCTCTCCTAACCCTCCTACCGGCAGCGCTCAGGACCACGGGTTTCAAACTGGACGGGGTTTAGAAACGATAGTCAGGATAGCCTCCAGCTTCAGCTGGAAGATTATATCCGATTGATCGTAGACGACGTACCCTATTCTCCCACGCGTGTGTCTTCGAATTATATAAATGCACGGCTAGAGAGTGCGCAATTCGGCGATGTGACGTTTCAGACGCTAGGCAGGCCGCAGGCGGTTTTCATTCGCTTCGGAACAGCGGCTACCGGACGTGCCCTGCTGCGCTGGCCTGACTAGCTCGTACGTCCTCGGGGTGGTCGCTTCCAGTCGGATTGATGCTCGGCCTTGCTGCCGTGCTGCGCGCGGGGCTGCATGGTGGCCAGAAGCGGGCGTGCGGTGGCCTTCGGTAGCGTAAGGTGGACGCAACGTGGCGCGGGGCGACTCTGGGACCTCTTTTCGTGACCCCGATGGCCTCGGATTCAGGATCGGTTCAAGTTTCCCGCTAAGTGGTGCATCCGGTAAGTTGGTTGCGACTTCCCCGAACGTAAGGCGTTAAGGCGGGCTCTGGTCTGCTTGGGGATGTCGCGATGACCATTCGGGTGCGCGCGTTGAGCGACGAGGAG
>JBBSIT010000033.1:0-14827 GCA_038231995.1 Acetobacterales bacterium
CCTACGCGCGTCACGAGGCCGTGAGGCGGTTCGGCCGCTGGCTACCCGGTGGGCTCCCGAGCACCGCCGCGGCGATCCTCTCGGTCGCGACGTTCGTTCCTGCCGTGGCCGGCGGCGTAGGCAGCGTACGCGTTCCGTTGGGCTGTACTGCCGTGCTGCATTACAGTCGCCCGGCGGGCTGGCTCCGCCGCGTGGCGGCTGTCCTTTGTCCCCGCCGGTGGAGGCGGCCGACACGCCGGAGGCGCGCGACGCCTCGCCGATCGTCATGAGCGGGGTGGCGGCGTTGCCCGTCATGCCCGCCACCGCCGCAGCAGCAGGGCGTTCGTCACCACGCTGACGCTGGAGAGCGCCATGGCGGCACCCGCCACCACCGGGCTGAGATAGCCGAGCGCGGCGAGCGGGATGCCGAGCACGTTGTAGGCGAAGGCCCAGAACAGGCCCTGCTTGATCTTGGCGTAGGTGCGCCGCGAGATCTCGAGCGCCGCGGGCACCAGCCGGGGATCGCCCCGCATCAGGGTGATGCCGGCCGCGCCCATCGCCACGTCCGTGCCGGTCGCCATGGCCATGCCCACGTCGGCCGCCGCCAGCGCCGGCGCGTCGTTCACCCCGTCGCCGACCATCGCGACGACCCGCCCGCCGCGGCGCAGCCCGGCGACGGCGTCGGCTTTGCCCTCCGGCAGGACCTCCGCCACCACGTCGTCCAGGCCGAGCCCGGCCGCCGCCGCGCGGGCGCTGCCCTGGTTGTCCCCAGTCAGCATGGCGGTGCGCACGCCCGCCCGGCGCAGGGCCGCTACCGCCTCCGCGGCGCCCGGCTTGAGGGCATCCCCGAAGGCGAGCAGGCCCAGCACCCGCGGCGGCGCGGTCTCCGCGAGCCACGACACCGTCCGACCCTGCGCCTGCAGCGCCTCGGCCTCGGCCGCGAGCGGCTCCGGCAGGGCGCCGGTCTCCGCCATCAGCCGGGCGCCGCCCAGGCGCAGCTTGCGCTCCTCCACCACGGCCTCGACCCCTCGGCCCGGCAGGGCGCGCACGTCCCGCGCCGATGGGGCCGCGATCCCCTCCGCCTCGGCCATCACGGCGCGCGCCAGCGGGTGCTCGCTGCCGGATTGCACGGCGGCCGCGAGGCGCAGCAGCTCCGCCAGCTCCACTCCGGCGGCGGGCACGATCGCCACCACGGAGGGCTTGCCCTCGGTCAGCGTGCCCGTCTTGTCGAAGGCTACGACGCCCACCCGGTGCGCCACCTCCAGCGCCTCGGCGTCCTTGATGAGGATGCCGGCGCGCGCGGCGGCGCCGGTGCCCGCCATGATCGCCGTGGGCGTCGCCAATCCCAGCGCGCAGGGGCAGGCGATCACCAGCACCGCCACAGCGTTCAGGATGCCGGCCTGGGCGTCGCCGGCGAGCAGCCACCAGCCCAGGAAGGTTCCGGCCGCCACCACCAGCACCGCCGGCACGAACACCGCGGCCACCCGGTCCACCAGGCGCTGGATCGGCGCCTTGGCGGCCTGCGCGCCCTCGACCAGGCGCACGATGCGCGCGAGCCGGCTCTCCGTCCCCACGGTGGTCGCCTCGATCAGCAGCAGCCCGTCGCCGTTCACGGCGCCGCCGGTGACCGGGCTGCCGAGCTCCTTCGGCACGGGCAGGCTCTCGCCGGTCAGCAAGCTCTCGTCCGCGGTGCTCGCCCCCTCGCGCACCACGCCGTCCGCGGGGATGCGCTCGCCGGGCCGCACCACCAGCAGGTCGCCCGCGCGCACCTGCGCCGCCGGCACCTCCGTCTCCGTGCCGTCCGCCCGGCGCACGCGGGCGCGCTCGGGCCGCAGCGCCGCCAGGGCGCGGATGGCCTCGCCGGTCTGCCGCTTGGCCCGGCCCTCCAGCCACTTGCCCAGCAGCACCAGGGTGATGACGGCCGCGGAGGCCTCGAAGTAGAGGTGCCCGTTCTGGCCGGCCAGCAACTGCCACAGGCTGAGGCCATAGGCGGCCGAGGTGCCCAGCGCCACCAGCAGGTCCATGTTGCCCGTGCCGGCCCGGGCCGCGGCCCAGCCGGCGCGATAGAAGCGCCAGCCCAGCCAGAATTGCACCGGCGTGGCCAGCGCGAGCTGCAGCCAGCCCGGCAGCATGACGTGCGCCCCGAACGGCATCGCCAGCATCGGCGCCAGCAGCGGCAGGGTCAGGATGGCGGCGGCGATGAGGCGCAGTCGCTCCCGCCGGGCATTGTGGGCCCGGGCGTCCGTGTCCGCGGCGGCGCCCTCGACGATCGGCGCGGCCTGGTAGCCGGCGCGCTCGATGGCGCCGACCAACGCATCCGCGCCGACGCCCGCCACCCGCACGCGAGCCGTCTCGGTCGCCAGGTTCACCTCGGCGCCGAGCACGCCGGGGACCTTGGACAGCGCGCGCTCGACCCGGCCGACGCAGGACGCACAGGTCATGCCCTCGATGCGAAGGTCCACCGTGCCGGTCTCGGCCTGGTAGCCGGCCCGCTCGACAGCGGCGGCGACCGCGGCCGGGTCGGGCGCGCCTTCCACGCGGACCCGCTCGGTCGCCAGGTTCACGGCGACATCCTGCACGCCCGGGACGGCGCGGATGGCCTTCTCAACCCGGCGCACGCAGCTCGCGCACGTCATGCCGGTCACGCCAAGCTCCAAGATCTGGTCCGTTGCGGCGTCCGGGGCGTGGATCTCGGTCAACGCGTTCATGGCAGGGCTCCTCGAAGCTGCCCTACCCATATGGGGCTTCCCATCATGGGAAGGTCAAGGGGGACGAGCTGCGGAGCTGCGTGATGATGTCGTCCCAAACGGCGCCTCTACTCTGTGTAGCGGGATCCTTGACCTTGCCATATGGGAAGCACGACGTGCCGGGCAGCCAAGAGGAGGGCTATGCGATGGAACAGCATTTCCAGGTCTCAGGCATGTCGTGCGGCCACTGCGTCCGCGCCGTCACCGAGGCGGTGCAGGAGGTCGATCCCGGCGCCGCGGTGCAGGTGGATCTCGCTCAGCACGCCGTGGTGGTGCACAGCAGCGCCGACCGCGCCCGGCTCGGCGCCGCGATCGCCGACGCGGGATACGAGGTGGAGGGCGCGGCGGCTTGACACCATCGCTCGGTGGTGAGGACCGGCCTGCCGCAGCCATGGACGTCTGAGGCGCCCCTGATATCTTCGAGAGCGGGCGCGCCGCGTCCCGGCTAACCCTTGACCTTCCCCTGTGGCAAGGGGCCACGTCCCTACTTCAGTCCGTGTTCTGGGAGTCCGCCCGCATGCCCAGCCGCTCCAGCCGCCGCCGTTTCGTCCAAGGCGCCGCCGCGCTCGGGGCCGGAGCTGCTTTGGCGTTGCCGCCTCGCCCGGCTGCTGCTGCCGTCTCGGGCGGGGTGGGCGGCCCACCAGTCTTGCGCGGCAATCGGTTCGACCTGCGGCTGGACCGCATACGCATCAACAAGAGCGGGACGGAGACCTGGGCCAACGCGATCAACGGGATCGTACCCGGCCCGGTACTGAACTGGCGCGAGGGTGACGTGGTGACCATCAACGTCACCAACAACCTGCCGGAGATGACCGGCGTGCACTGGCACGGCATCATCTTGCCCAACCCGATGGACGGGGTGCCAGGCTTGGAGTTCCCCGGCATCATGCCCGGCGAGACCTTTACCTACCGCTTCCCCGTCGTGCAGAGCGGCACGTATTGGTACCACAGCCATATGGGCTACCAGGAACAGAAGGGCGTCTATAGCGCCCTGGTGATCGACCCGGCCGGCACCCCGCTGATCCATGCCGACCGCGACTACGTGGTGGTGCTAAGCGACTGGATGGACGGCTCGCCGCTCGTTGTCCAGAACAACCTCAAGCACATGAGCGACTATTACAAGTTCAACCGGCGTACACTCGGCACGTTTATCTCCGATGTCGAACAAAGCGGCCTGAGGGCGACCGTCAAAGAGCGCTGGAACTGGGCTGACATGCGCATGGACCCGAGCGGCCTCCAGGAACCCACCGGCCCGGCCTTCACCTACCTGATGAACGGAATGACATCCGCCGAGAACTGGACCGCGCTGTTCCAGCCCGGCGAGCGGGTGCGGCTGCGCTTCACCAACACCTCCGCCCAATCCGCCTACGACGTCAGCATCCCCGGGCTGACGATGAACGTCGTCCACGTCCACGGCAATGACGTTGTCCCGGTGCCGGTGGACCAGTTCCGCATAAACGTGGCCGAAACCTACGACGTCATCGTGCAGCCGCGAGACGGCCGCGCTTACACCATCTTCGCGCAGAACTTCACCCGCAGCGGCTTTTCGCGCGGCACGCTGGCGCCGCGGCCGGGCATGTCGGCCGCCATCCCGCCGTTCGATGCGGCCCCCATGCGCAACATGGCCGACATGGGCATGACGATGATGCCGGGCGAGGTCGCCGCCTCCAACCCGGACCGGACACGGATGGACGGCATCATGCCGTCCATGCACGGGGTGACGGACGCGGAGAAGGAGCGTCGCACCGGCTACCAGGAGAAGCTCGGCTTGCCGGCCGTGACCAAGGCGCTCAAGCCCGGCGTGGAGCAACAGTACGTGCTGGACCACTCCTTCGACCGCCTTGACCTGCCCGGCGACGGGCTGAACCACCTGATGGACAAGCGCCGCATCCTGACCTACGCCGACCTGCGCTCCGTCCACCCTGGCGTAGACAAGCGCCAGCCGACAAAGGAGATCACCCTCACGCTGACCGGCAACATGGGCCGGTTCATCTGGGGCTTCAACGGCCAGAAATTCTCCGAGGTCGGCCCGATCGACGTCACCTTGGGCGAGCGGTTCCGGCTGCGCTTCGTGAACAGCACCATGATGACGCACCCGATCCACCTGCACGGCATGTGGATGGAGCTGGAGAACGGGCAGGGCGAGCACCGGCCTTACCTGCACACGATCAGCGTCCAGCCCGCAGCGAACGTGAGCATGCTGGTGACCCCGGTGGCAACCGGGCAGTGGCCGTTGCACTGCCATTTCCTGTATCACTTCGAGGCAGGCATGTTCCGGACGCTTCGCGTGCTGCCGAAGGTGGCGTGAGATGCGGGGCTGGATTGCCGGGCTTGCTATTTTGCTGGCGCTCGCGAGTCCGGCCGAGGCGCAACTGTTCGACAAGAGCAAGTTCTTCAGCTCTGGCCTCGACTCGGAGACGCTGCAGGGAGCGGCGCCCTACGGCAACCCGATCCCGGACAACCGCGTCTACATCCACGGCTTCTTCGATCAACTCGAGGGCCGCATCGGCGACGGGCAATACCTGCGCTGGGACGGGCAGGCTTGGATCGGCAACGACTACAACAAGCTCTGGCTCAAGTCCGAGGGCCGCTACAACCCGGGCAACCGCGGCCGGATGGAGGACGGCGACCACGAGCTGCTCTACGATCGGCCCATTAGTCGCTACTTCGATGTGCAAGCGGGCGTACGAGTGGACCTGGACAGCTCCCGGACACGGACCTGGGCGGCGCTGGGCATCCAGGGCCTGGCGATCGGGTTCTGGAACGTGGAGGCGACGCTCTACGCCAGCGACAACGGGCACTACGCGCTGCGCACCAACGCCTCCTACGACCTGTACCTGACGCAGCGCCTCGTGCTGCAGCCGCAGTTCGAGACGAACTGGTACACCAAGGAGGACCGCGGCCGGGGCATCGGCGCCGGGCTGTCCGACATTGATATGGGCCTGCGGCTGCGGTACGACATCACGCGCAAGTTCGCGCCCTACTTGGGCGTCGCCTACCAGCGACGCTTCGGCGGCACGGAGAGCCTGACCCGGCAGGAGGGCGGCAAGGTGAACGACGTGCGCTTCCTGGTCGGGCTGCGCACTTGGTTCTGAGCGGTGCCGTCATCGAACACAGAGGGCTTGCCGATGGGCACGGAGTAGGGCGTCGTTCTCGTCACGGGCAGCACAGGGCTGATCGGCCGGGCGGTGCTGGCGCGGCTCGCAGGACGCTACCGGCTGGTGGGGCTCGACCGCGACCTGCCGCCGCATCCGCCGCCCATCGCCGAGTGCGTGTGCATCGACCTCGCCTTGGACCCGAGCGTCGAGGCGGCGCTGGCGCGGGTGCGCGCGGCCTACGGCGAGCGGATCGCCTCGGTGGTCCACCTGGCGGCCTACTTCGACCTCACCGGCAAGCCCGACCCGCGCTACGAGCAGGTGACGGTCCGCGGCACCGAGCGCCTCTTGCGCGGCCTGCAGCCGTTCCGGGTCGAGCAGTTCGTGTTCACGAGCACGATGCTGGTCCATGCGCCGCGCGCGCCGGGCGAACGCATCGACGAGGATTGGCCGCTCGATCCCAAGCTCCCCTATCGCGCCTCCAAGGTGGAGACCGAGGCCCTGCTGCGGTCCGAGCGCGGCGACGTGCCGGTGGCGGTCATCCGTCCCGCCGGGGGTATACGACGACCGCTGCCGGAACGCCTTCCTCGCCCACCAGATCGCGCGCATCTACGAGGGGAGCCTGGAGGGGCACCTCTATCCCGGTGCTCCGGACGTAGGACAGTCGTTCCTGCACCTCGACGACCTGATCGACGCGATCGAGCGGCTGATCGATCGCCGGGCCGGGTTGCCGCCCGACCTGACCCTGCTGCTCGGCGAGGCGGAGGCGATCGGCTACGCCGCGCTCCAGCGCCGGATCGGCTGCCTGATCCGCGGCGAGCCCTGGCAGACCTGGACGGTGCCGCCCGCGCTCGCCCGCGCCGGCGCCTGGCTGCAGGCCGACGTGCTGGGGGAGGACCCGTTCGTCCGGCCCTGGATGGTCGACATCGCCAACGACCACTACGCGTTGGACACCACCCGGGCGCGTGACGTCCTCGGTTGGGAACCGCGGCACGCGCTCGGCGACTCGCTGCCGCCGATGATCGACGCGCTGAAAGACGATCCCGTCGGCTGGTACGAGGACAATCACCTGAACGCAGCCGCCATTGCCGGGGATGCCGCCATGCGCGAGCACGAGACGCAGCACGCCCATGCCGGCGCGATGCAGCATCACGGACACGACATGGGCGGCATGCATGCCACCATGCTGTGGGCCCATTTCATGGTGATCGGGCTGGGCGCCTGGCTGCTGGCCAGCCCGTTCCAGTTCGCGCTGTTCGATCCGGCCGTGATCCAGGTCGCGCGCGACGTGACGCAGGAGCGCGGCCTCGCCGACCCGGCGACGCGCAACGCGCTGACCGGCGCCAGCGAGCTGGTCAGCGGCCTGCTGCTCGTGTTGTTCGGCGGGCTGTCGCTGTCGCGCCGGTTCAGCGGCGCGCCATGGGGCACGACCTGCGTCGGCCTGTGGCTGCTGGCTGCGCCGCTGCTGTTCTGGACGCCGAGCGCGGCCGCCTACACCAACGACACCATCGTGGGCTCGCTCGCCATCGCGTTCTCGGTGCTGGTGCCGATGATGCCGGGCATGAGTCACGCGGGGATGAGTCACGCGGGGATGATGTACGAGAGCACGGTGCCGCCGGGCTGGACCTACTCGCCGTCGAGCTGGCTGCAGCGGCTACCGATCATCGCGCTCGGCCTGTTCGGGTTCCTGATCGCACGCATCCTCACCGCCTACCAGCTCGGCCACATCGCCCACGTGCCGGAACCGTTCTTCAGCGGGGCGGAGGGCAGGAACGGCTCCGAGTACATCATCACCTCGTCCGTCTCGCGCGCCTGGCCGGTCCCGGACGCCGGGCTGGGCGCGTTCAGCTACATGCTGGAGGTGCTGATGGGTGCGATGGGGTCGGTCAAGCGCTGGCGCACGATGCCCTGGATGGTGACGTTCTTCTTCATGCTCGTGATTCCGCTCGGGGGCGTGTCGATCTTCTTCATCATCATCCAGCCCATCGTCATCGGCACCTACTGCACGCTCTGCCTGCTGACGGCGGCGGCCATGCTGGCCATGATCCCGCTGGCGCTCGATGAGGTGGTGGCGATGGGCCATTACATGCGGCGGTCCTACCGCGCCGGCCGGCCCTTGCTCCGCACCTTCCTGCAAGGCGGGCCGGACCCGGCCGCGTCGGCCGGGCAAGAAACCGGGTTCGACGCCCCCTTGCGCGAACAGGTGAAGACCGCAACGCGGGGCGTGACCGTGCCCTGGACCCTGCTGGCAAGCTGCGGCCTGGGCGTGTGGCTGATGTTCTCGCGGGCGGTGTTCGGCGCCGTGGGTCCGATGGCCGACAGCGATCACCTGGTGGGCGCGCTGGTCGTCACCACCGCGGTGATCGCCATGGCGGAGGTGGCGCGCCCGCTGCGGTTCCTCAACGTCCTGTTCGGGCTGTGGCTGGTGCTGGCGCCGCTGCTCCTGACCGGCCTCTCCGGCCCGGCCGCCGCTGTCAACAGCATCGCCGTCGGGCTCCTCGTCGTCGTGCTCAGCCTGCCGCGCGGACAGCGCAGCGACACGCATTACGACGGCTGGGACCGGTTCGTCGTGTGACCATCCCCTGGTGCCCGTAGGACGGCGCGAAAGGCCGCCAGGGCAGCTCTACCGGGCGCGACCCGGCTGCACCGTGTTGCCCGGCTGGTTACGAAGCATCCGCTTGAGCTGGCCGCAAGCGGCCGCCAATCCCTGCGTCTCGCTCGCGGCATCCGCCAGCGACACCTGGTCGCAGCGCTCCAGCTGTGCCTGCAGGCTGGCGGCCTGGTCGTCCTGCACGTAGCTGGACACGCCGGGCGTGCCGTAGCCGAGCACCCTCGGATCCTTCGTTGGCTGGCCGGAACACGCGCCGAGGCTCACGGCCGCCGCCAGTAGGGGCAATAGCCTGCCAAGCGGCTCAAGACCGAACATCGCGTTCATTGGTTCCACATCTCCTGGACTCGAGTCCGATTAGTCCGACCGCGCCCGCCCCTCGAACAGGAACGTATGCGTCCTCGGCCCCGGCACCCGCGACGTCGAGAGAGCGTCGAGCCGGAATCCGGCGTCCATGAGCATAACGTCCATAGGGCGGTTCAGGTGGCAGCCGCCGGCGATGCGCGTCCAGAGCGGATCGAGCCTGTCCTGCCAGCGGGCGACGCCCGGCTCGGGCGCCCGCCCGTGCTCGACGAACAACAGCGCGCCGCCGGGTCGCAGCACGCGCCGCACTTCGGCCAACGCCCGGTTGGCGTCTGGGATCGTGCAGAGCGACCACGTGCTGACCACCGTATCGAAGCTGCCGTCATCGAAGGCGAGCGCCTCCGCCGATCCCTCGACCAGCGCGGCCGGCATGCGGCACTCTTCCGCAGCGACCGCCGCCTTGGCAAGCAACGCAGGCGAGGGATCGAGGCCGACCACGTCGGCAACGCCCGCGCCGTAGAGCGGCAGGTTCAGCCCGGAGCCGATGCCGATCTCCAGCACCCGCCCTTCCGCCGCACTCGCCACGCGGGTGCGGAACGGGAGCAAGACCTCCTGCCGCATCGCCGCGTGCAGCAGGCGGGGCAGGACGTGGCGCGCATAGAGGCCCACCTACCGCTCCGTCAGGGTCTTCGGAGCGGCGCCCGCGGCACGGTCCAGGGCGCCCAGGACGGCCGAGGCCGAGAGCAGTTCCGGCAGCGCCTCGCCCTCCGGCCGTTCCGGGCCATAGACGACGCCGAGCGGAACGCCGTATCGCCCGAACCCTTGCAGGTAGGCGGTGACCTGCGGCTCCGGGCGGGTCCAGTCGGCCCGCATCGCGACCACGCCGGGCTCCCCGAGCCGGCCGGCGACCGGGGCGCGGTCGAGCACGGCCGCCTCGTTCACCTTGCAGGTCAGGCACCAGGCGGCGGTCACGTCCACGAACACGAGCCGCCCAGCCGCCACCTCGCGGCGGATGCGGCCGGGATCGAACGGCTGCCACCGCACCGATGGCCCGGCGCTCGCGACCGAGGCCGGTGCGGGCGGGACGGCCAGGACGGGGATCAGCACGGCAAGGGCGGCCAGCGCCGCCGCGGCCCCGGTTGCGAGGCGTCGCCGGGTCCCCGCGCTCCGGTCGTGGAGCGCGAGCGCCAGCACGGTCCCGGCGAGGGCTGCGCCAGCCGCCAAGGCCGCCGGCCAGCCCGCCACCTGCGACAGCACCCAGAGCAGCCATAGGGCGGTGCCCGCGAGCGCCGCCCCGAGCACGCGACGCAGCCATGCCATCCAGGGCCCTGGCCGCGGCAGGAAGCGTACGAGCCCCGGCGCCGCGGCCACCCCGAGCAGCGGCGCCGCCATGCCAAGCCCGAGGGCGGCGAACACCAGCACGATCTCCGCCGGCCCCCGCGCCAGCGCGAACCCGACCGCCGTGCCGACGAACGGGGCGGAGCAGGAGGTCGCCATCACGGTCGCGAAGGCGCCCGCGAGGAAGGCGTCCAGCGTCGCGTTGCGAGGGCGCAGACCCGCCGCCCCCGCCGCGAACCCGGGCAACCCGATCGGCAGCAGGCCCCACAGGCTCGCGGCAAACAGGGTCGTCACGGCCGCCATGCCTGCCAGGAACCAGGGCTGCTGGAACTGGATGCCCCAGCCGACCGCGGCGCCCGCGAGCTTGAGGCCGGCCAGCGCCGCCGCGATGGCAAGGAAGGAGGCGATCACGCCGGCCGCGGTCGCGAGCAGCCCGAGCCGCACCCGGCGCCGTTCGGCCCCGGCGTAGCCCGCGACGCCCAGCAGCTTGAGCGAGAGCACCGGCAGCACGCAGGGCATGGCGTTCAGGATCAAGCCGCCCAGCAGCGCCGCGCCGAGGATCGCCGGCAGCCCGCTCGGCCCCTCGCCCGCGGGCGGAGCTCCGAGTGTCGGCGCCGCCGTGAACTCGGCGGACCGGGCGCCGTCCACGACCGTGAACGTCAGAGGCTTGCGTTGGACAGCCTGGGCAGCCTGCGCGGACATCGGCAACACCAGCGTGGCGGTCCTCCCGCCGGCTCGCAGCAGGATGTCCGGCTTCGGCGGCGTGGTCTGCGGCACGCCCTCGACGAACAGGTCCGGCGCGCGCAGCTTCCCGGCGCCGCTCGCCAGCGTGACGGCGAGCGACGGCGCTCCTTCGGCAACGCCGGAGACCGTGGCCGACAGCAGCCGCAAGCTGGCGCCCGGCAATGGACCCGGCACCTTCGCCACCGCCTCGGCAACCAGCGGCGCCTCCGGCCCAGGTGCAGCAAGGCCCGCCGGCAAGATGAGGTCGAGGCTCGCGTGGTAGGGGATGCAGACCTGGTCGCAGCTCGCGTAGTCCACCTCCGCCCGCAGGCGCAGGGGCTCGCCGGGGCGCTTGACGGTGAGCGCGATCGGCAGGACCACGCGGTCGAGATAGACGATGTTCTCCAGCCCCTCGATCGTCAGGCGCTGCGGCGCGGGCCAGGATATCGCCGCCCCCGCCAGGTTCTCCGACCCGGTCCAGTCGATGGCGGCCGGGAAGCCGGCATCGCCCGGCGTGCGCCAGTAGGTGTGCCAGCCAGGAGCCAGGCGCAGCTCGAGGGCAGCGTCGAGCCGGGCGCCCGATCCGGTCGCCTCCACGGCCGTGACCAGCCGCGCCGAGCCGCGGGCGTCGCCGGCCCATGGCGTCGCCGCAGCCCGGGCGGCCGCCGGGGCGAGCACGGCGAGGCAGGCGACGAGTACTCTGGGGCGCAACATACGAGGCATGGCCGTTGTCATCCCTGCTGCCTTCAGGCGGGCGCTGATGTGCCAGGAGAGGCTGGCGACGCCTCCAGGCTGGCCTTCGCGTCCGTGCCGCCCTGCTTCGCGCAGCCCCCGCTTCCTTTCATGCAAAGCCCGGCGGCGCACATCGCCGCGCAGGGCAGCAGGCTCAGGACGGCGGACCCTATGCCGAGCGCCTCCAGCCAGGGCCGGCCGAAGGTGCCCGCCGCCGCGAGCAGCGCGACGGCGAGGCCGCCGAACACGACCCGCGGCCGGGCACGCAGCCAGCCGGCCACGGAACGGGGCCGCAGGTCAGGCAGTGTCCGGGCTGGCTCAGCCACCGTACTCATCGCATCCCTCCCTTCACTGGACGTCGTAGACGGTCGGCGCGCCGCCCGTCTTGCTGATCGCCAGCACCTGCAACGGCCCAGGCTTGGGACCCGGCATGCCGGGCGTGCCGGAGGGCATGCCCGGCAGCGTGATCGCGGCCACGTCCGGCCGCTCGCGCAGCAGCTTGCGGATCGTGGACGCCTGGACATGGCCCTCGACCACGTAGCCGTCGACCTGGATCAGGTGGCAGCCCTGCAGGTCTTCGGGCACCCCCGCGAGACGGCTCATCTGGTCGAGGTTGTTGGTCGGCCTCACCTCGACGTCGAACCCCTCCTGCCGAAGGTACTCGGCATGCCCCTCGCAGCATCCGCATTGCGGGTTCTTGTACAGCACGGCGTGCGTCGGCGCGGCGAGCGCCGGGAGCGGCAGGGTCGCCGCGACGAGGATCGTGCCCAGACGGCGGCGGGTCATTCGGTTCATCATGGTCGGTCTCCTGTGGGAAGGGTAGGTTCAGGCGATGCGCAGCACGGTCATCAGCCCGGCTGCCTGGTGGTCCATGACGTGGCAGTGCAGCATCCAGTCTCCCGGGTTGTCGGCGACGAACGCGACCTCGACGACCTCGCGCGGCGCGACCAGCACGGTGTCGCCCCATACTTCGTTCGGCACCGGTGCGCCGTTGCGTGCGAGCACCTTGAAGCTGTGCCCGTGCAGGTGCATCGGGTGCCACCAGGCGGTCTCGTTGCGGAAGATGAGGACGGCCGTCCGGCCGCGGGCAAGGGTCAGCATCGGCGGCATGCCGTCCGGGCTATCGCCCGTCATGGAGGCGCCGTTGATCGCCCAGAGCACTCTGTGCCGCATCATGCCGCCGCCCATCATGCCGCTGCCCATCATGCCGCTCATCCCGCCGCCTTGCAGCACCATCTCGTGGCGCTCGGCCGTGGCGAGGTCAGGCTCAGGCAACGGATTGCGCGGCAGCTGGACCGAAGCGTCGCGCGGATGGGACCGCATCGGCGGCGCCGGGTCGTAGGCCAGCTCGGCCAGCGTGTAGGCCAGCCGGTCGCCGTAGAAGTCGTCGGTCACGCGGTAGCGGCGCCCCGGGTCGCCCTGCATGTCGAGGACAACGTCGGCGCGCATGGCGGCGCCCAGCAGGATCCGGCCATCCGCCGGCTCGTGCGGCTCGCAGGGCTGGCCGTCATAGGCAACCACCACGGGACGATGCCTCTCGAAGTGCAGCGCCATGATGCGCGCGACGCTCAGGTTCGCGAGCCGCAACCGGACCCGCTCGCCGGCCCGGACCGTCACGCGGTCGGGCACGCGCCCGTTCAGCGTCACCACGTCGCCGATCCGGCCGGCCATCATCGCGCTCATGCGGTTGCCGAAGCCGGATGCTATCTGGGCGTCTTCGGTCAACTGCCAGTCCGAGAGCGCCCAAACGAGCTCGCGATCGAACGGCGGCGGCTCGGCCTCTTCCACGATCAGCACGCCGGCGAGGCCGCGCCCGATCTGCTCAAGGCCGTTGGCGTGCGGGTGATACCAGAACGTGCCCGCATCCTGCGGCGTGAAGGCGTAGGTGAACCGCTCGCCCGGCCGGATCGGCGGCTGCGTCAGGCCCGGCACGCCGTCCATCGCGTTCGGCAGGCGCATGCCATGCCAGTGCACCGTCGTGTCCTCGTCGAGGCCGTTCTCGACGACCGTGCGGAACGGCTGGCCCTGCCGGACCCGCAGGACGGGACCGGGCACCACGCCGTCATAGGTCCACATGCCCGTGTCCGGATGGCCGGCGCCTGCGAGCGGCACCCGAGCCGGACGCACACGGAGCCGGACCGTGCCGTCCGGCACGGCCGCGAAGGCTGGCGCCGGACGGTGCAAGAGGGCGGCGAGCGCCGCGGCGCCCCCGATCGCCGTGAGCCGCCGACGCCCGAGCGCCGGCATGGCTGGTTGTGGATTGGTTGTCATGACCTGCCCAGTCTTTAACTTGCCCAGTCGTTCGGAACATGGCTCTTCCGGCCAACCCGGGTGCCTGTGACCCGGCCAGCCGTCTCGTGCCGTTGTCTGCCAGGGCAGACAACGCCTATGCGAGGCGGCGTGTTCTCGGCGGAAAGGGGTCGGGCGGCAGCGTCGCACCGGCCATCAAAACAGGCCGGGCAGGAGGAAAGGCGATGAGCAGCGTGACTTGCTCGACAGTGGTGGACCGCTCAGCGACCTCGATCGCCAGGCCCGTGCAGGCGGCGAGCCCGCATGACACGGCCTTGGATGCGTGGTCGGAGCAGTCCGACATGTCGTGAGACCCTGCGGGCTGCTCGGAGCAAGCAGGCATCGCCACTGGGGCGCGATAAGCCGCCAGAGCCGGCACGGCCGTTGCTAGCAGGAATCCCAGCGCAATCACCATACGCCACAGACGACCATGGATCAGCGCGGACATAGGCAAAGCATCGGCCGCACGGCTCGCCACTGCAATTTGCCCGTTCATCATCGCCATAGATACTTTGCCAGCCCAGCGATCAGCAGGACGAGCACGACGATGGCGAGCAGCCAAACGATGCCCATGCCCGCCATCATGCCGGCCATTCCGCTGCTGCCAATGCCGTTCATCATCGCCTACGTCCCGCTCGGCAGGAGCGGGCTTTGTCGTAGCACGTCATCGGAGGACGGCGGCCGAGCCGTGCCAGCCCCCGCAGCGGGCGCCGTGGTGCTCGCGTCCATGACGGGTCTCCTCGAACTTACCGCCATGACGTGGTCCTTCCCATCGTGGGAAGGTCAAGGGGGGCTTCGCAGGCGAATCCGGGACCGGCTCAGCGGAACAGCAGCGGCCAGCTCAACGTGTGCTGGAAACCGACCAGCACCCGGAACGCGGGCGAGCGGTCGCCGAAGCCGGTGCCCACGCTGCCGCTCAGCACCGTCTGCGGGGTGAGCTAAACCCCGTCCAGTTTGAAACCCGTGGTCCTGAGCGCTGCCGGTAGGAGGGTTAGGAGAGGCTCTCCCCTGAA
>JBBSIT010000034.1:0-14634 GCA_038231995.1 Acetobacterales bacterium
CTGGACATCAGCGCGAGCGAGTTCCCGCATTACGACCTGAACCCGCAGACCGGGGAGCCCGAGGGCGCGTGGCGGCGCATGCAGGCCGCCGCCAACACGCTGTTCACCGACGCCGAACGGCCGTCGCACATCGTGCTGCCGGAGGTTCCTGCGGCATGAGCGCACACCTGGCCGTCCGCCGCTCGCGCACGTGGACCCGCTGGCCGGGCCTGGGCCGCAGCGCCGCCGACCGCCCCTCCTCGACAAGCGCTGGCGCACCCGCTCGAGGGTCCGTACGCTCACCCGCACCGCCTCGGCAATCGCCGGATCAGCCGGCCCAACCCCTCCCGCTACGCCGCCGTCAGCGTCACCCGATCCCGCCTGACCATCACAGCCTCCCGCCGCTCCCCATAACAACAGCTCGGCCACAAAAACGTCAGTGCAGGCCGCGAGGGGGTTGGCCTACTTCAGGAACTGCGCCGCGTTCTCCTTCGTCACCACGTCCAGGCCGACATAGGTCACGGGTGGGACCGGCTTGCCCTGGCGCAGCGCGAGCAGGAGGTCCATGGCCTTGGCGCCCATCTCCGCCGGGCGCTGCCCGACCAGCGTCTGCGCGTAGCCGTCGCGCAGCAGCTCGACCTCGACCGGCAGGGTGTCGGGCATCACCAGGGCCAGGTTGCCGCTGTCGTAAGCCTTGCGGTTGGCATTGACGAAGCCCTTGTAGGCCTCTGGCGCGAACAGGGCCCAGCCGCCGATGGGCGCCACGGCGCGGGCGTTCGGGTTCGCCTGCATCTGGTCCGCGAGCTGCTGGTTGGCGAGCGCCGCGTCGTCGTTGCAGAAAGACGGCGAGCCCGGCGCCAGCGTCCAGCCCGCTCCCTGCAACACCTCGTTCAGCCCGGCCAGGCGCTCGTTCAGGTTGGCCGCGGAGGGGCCGCCGGATTGGGTGATGTAGAGGCCCGGCTGCTTCTGGACCTTCAGGATCTGGCGGCCGAGCTCGCGGCCCATTTCCAGGTTGTTCGTGCCGACATAGGCCTGGCGCGCGCTGTTCGGGCTATCCGCGTCGAAGGTGATGACCGCGATGCCGGCGTCCCGCGCCTGCTTGATGACGCCGACGACGCTGTCCGCGTCCGCCGCCGAGATGGCCAGGCCTTGGACGCCCTGGGTGATCAGGTCCTGGATGATCTGCACCTGGGTCGCGGGCTCGTGCTGCGCCGGGCCGCGATAGACGCACTCCACGCCGATCTCCTTCGCGCGCTGCATGCAGCCGTCGCGGGAGAGGTCGAAATAGGGGTTGTCCATGCCCTTGGGCACAATGGCGAAGCGCATGGTTTGCGCGTGGGCAGAATTGGCTTGGAAAGCGGGGCCGGCAAGGAGGGCGGCGAGGGCCAGGGCGAGCAGGGTGGGACGCATGAGGTTCCTCCGGGTCAGCGTTCTCGGGTGCGCAGGCGGTCCACGAGCACGGCGAGGATGATGATGAGGCCGATCAGGGCGTCCTGCCAATAGGCGTCCACCCGGCCGAGCACGAGGCCGTTGCGGATGACCTCGATCAGCGCGCTGCCGACCACGGCGCCCAGCGGGCCGCCCGCGCCGCCGGCGAGGTTCGCGCCGCCGATGACCGAGGCCGCGATGACCCGGAGCTCGTAGCCGTTGGCCAGGTTCGCGGGCGCCGAGCCCAGCCAGCCCGCGAGCAGGATGCCGGTCAGGCCCGCGGACAGGCTGCACAGGACGTAGGCGCCTACCTTGACCCGGGCGACCCGCACGCCGGTCCGCATCGCCGCGGTCTCGTTGCCGCCGACCGCATACAGATGCCGTCCCCAGGCCGTGTGGCGCAGCGCCACCCCCAGCACGACCGCCAGGGCCAGCATGTAGAGCGTGGGCGCCGGCAGCCCGCCGACCCGGCCGTTGGTGAGCGCCAGGAAGTCCGCGACGTAGGGTCCGCTCGGCGCCTGGCCGCGCCCTTGCGTCACGACGTAGGTCAGCCCCCGGCAGATGGAGAGCATCCCGAGCGTGGTGACGAACGGCGACAGCCCGACCTTTGCCACCAGCAAACCGTTCACGGCGCCGATGAGGCCTGCGAGCAGCAGCCCGAGCAGGATGGGCAGCACGAGCTGCGCGTAGGGCACGCCCGCGAGCGGCGTCGTGCCCTGCCAGCGCATCAGGAGCATGCAGGTCACGGCCACCAGCGCCGTCACGGAGCCGACGGACAGGTCGATCCCGCCCGTGATGATGACGCAGGTCATGCCGAGCGAGATCAGCCCGATATAGCTGAAGTTGCGGCCGATGTTCTGCAAGTTGGCGGGCGTGAGGAAGTTGCCGGCTAGCACCGCGACGAGCGTCGTGATGACGAGGAGGGCCAGCGTGGCGTACGCGGTCTGCTCCGCGAGGAAGCCGCGCCGGTACCAGGGCACCGCACGGACATTGTCGAACCCGGCGGCGGATGCAGCGCTGTCGGCCATGGGCTACGCGGCCTCCAGCGCGCCGGTGATGAGGCCGGTGACCTCCTCCGGCGAGGAGGCGCTAATGGGCTTGTCCGCGACCTTGCGGCCCCGGCGCAGCACGGCAACCCGGTCGCAGACGGCGAACACGTCCGGCATGCGATGGCTGATGAGCACGACCGCGGTGCCGCCGTCCCGCAGCCGGCGGATCAGGTCCAGCACCTCGGCCACCTGGCGGACCGAGATGGCCGCGGTCGGCTCATCCATCAACACGAGCCTGCAGCGCGCGAGCCGCGTGCGCGCGATGGCGACCGCCTGGCGCTGGCCGCCGCTCATCATCCGCACGAGCTCCCCGGCGCGGGTCTCGCTCTTGAGTTCGCCAAACAGCTCCGTGGCCCGGCGGTTCATGGCGGCGTGGTCCAGCACGCGGAAGGGACCGACCCCTCGGGTCAGCTCGCGGCCCAGAAACACGTTGGCGGCTGCCGTGAGGTTCTCGGCGATGGCGAGGTCCTGGTAGAGCACCTCGATCCCGGCCGTCCGCGCGGCTGCCGGGCCGTCGAAGCGGATGGGGGCGCCGGCGAGCCTGATCTCGCCCTCGGTGGGCGGGAAGTTGCCGGCGATGATCTTGGTCAGGGTGCTCTTGCCGGCGCCGTTGTCGCCCATCAGCCCCAGGGTCTCGCCGGGTTGGAGCGCTAGGTCCACGCCGTCCAGCGCGCGCACGGCGCCGAACGAGCGGCCGATGCCCCGCAGCTCCAGGAGCGGCGCAGGCGCCTGCATGGGTTGCACCAGGTCCTCCCTCCCAGGCGCCGGGCCGCCGCCTTGCATCGTTCAGGCACCCTGCCCCAGCAGGAAAGCGGAGTCTAGCCGCGCTGGCTGGAGCGGTCCGGCCTGGCCGCCGAGCCGCCCATTTCGGGGGAGGAAAACGGTGCCGGCCGGTGCTAGACTGCCAGCCATGAACATCGCCCTGCGCCGGTCAATGAGCCTGGAGGAGTTCCTTGCCTGGGAGGAGCGCCAGGAACTGCGCTACGAGTTCGACGGCTTCGCCCCTGTCGCTATGACAGGTGGCACCGTCGGGCATGAGATCATCAGCATCAACTTGACCGCTTCCCTGTTGGCCAGGCTGCGCGGCAAGCCCTGTCGCCCTTACGGCAGCAATCTCAAGATCGAGGTGATGGGACGCATCCGCTACCCCGACGCGTTCGTGGCCTGCAGCCCTACGGTGCGGAGCAGCACCGTCGCCACCGATCCGGTCGTGATCTTCGAGGTGCTCAGTAAGGGCACTGCCCGCACGGACCGGATCGTGAAGAACCGGGAATACGCCTCTACAGCCTCGGTCCGCCGTTACGTCATGCTGGAGCAGGACGACATCGCGGCGACCGTGTTCGAGCGCGTCGGTGAGAGATGGGTCGGCAGCATCCTGGCCGAGGATGCCGTCATCTCCATGCCGGAAATCGGCATTGAGCTCCCGCTTGCCGAGCTGTACGAGGGCCTGGACCTCTCGAACCCGCCCGCTGACGAGGACGGCTGACGCTGCTCGCCACTGGGCTTCTGCCTCAATCCGACTCCTGCCGCCGCTTGTGCGCCGCAAGCGCCGCCAGCCGTCCGTTGCGCCACGCCGTCCGGCGCGCCAGCCGCTCCGGCGTCGCCGGGTGCGGCCAGGCTGCCACCACGCGGTCCGCGTTGGGCGCGTCATACACGCTGGGCGGCGCCGGGTCAGCGGCGAGGCGCTTGTAGAACCCGGTGTAGCGGGCGCAGTAATCGGCGATCCCGCCGGGCGCGTTCAGCTCGATCGTGCCGAACGGCCCCAGGAACGACCAGCGCAGCCCGAGGCCGCAGCTCACCGTCTCGTCCAGGTCCTCCGCCGACACGACGCCCTCGCTGACCAGCCGGAACGCCTCCGCCAACAGCGCGCCCTGCAGCCGGTTCAGCACGAAGCCCTCCACCTCGCGGTTGACGGTCACGGGCACTTGGCCGATGGCGCGATACACCGCCCGCGCCCGCTCGACCGCTTCCGGCGCGGTCCAGGGGGCGCCGCAGATCTCCACCACCGGCACCAAATGCGGCGGATTGACGGGATGCCCGACCAGGCAGCGCGCCCGCCCCGCCAGCCCCTCGGTGAAGCGCGACGCCACGATGGCGGAGGTGGAGGACGCCAGCACCACCTCCGCCGGCGCCAGCCGGTCGAGCTCCGCGAACAGCGCCCGCTTGGCCTCCACCGTCTCCGGCCCGCACTCCTGCACGAAATCCACGCCCGCCGCCGCCGCCGCCGCCAGGTCCGGCGCTGCCGCCACTCGTGCCGCGGCGTCCTCGGGATCATCGGCCAGTCCGTGCGCCGCGAGCGCCAGCAGTTCCTCCCGGACCAGCCCCGGCGCCGCCGCCAGCGTCGCGGCGGCCGGGTCGGTGAGCCGCACCGTCCAGCCCGCCCGTGCGAACACGGCCGCCCAGGCCCGGCCGATCAGCCCCGCCCCCACGATCGCCACATGCTCCATCACACCCTCACAACCAGAGAACCTGCCGCCGCAGCGCGAAATCGTCCCGCAGCGCCGCCGATGGCCCGGCGTGGATCACCCGTCCCCGCTCCAGCGCCACCGTGTTGTCCGACAGCGCCAGCGCCAAATCGAGGTTGTGATCGACGATGATGATCGCGACCTCGTGCCGCAGCCGGTCGAACGTCTCGAACAACTGCTCCACCACGGACGGCGCCAGCCCCTCGAACGGCTCGTCGAGCAGCAGCACCCGCGTGTCGCCCGAGAGCGCCCGGGCGATGGCGACCATCTGCTGCTCCCCGCCGGACAGGTAGTCCGCCGGGCTGTCCAGCCGCTCCCGCACCCGCGGGAAGTATTCCAGCACGCGGTCCAGCACCCAGTGCACGCCGTTGCCGGTGCGCCGGCGCAAGCCGCCCAGCTCCAGGTTCTGCGCCACCGTCATGCCCGCGAACAGCCCGCGCCCCTGCGGCACGTAGCCGACGCCGAGGCGGGCGATGGCCGCCGAGGGCAGCCCGGCGATCTCCTGCCCCGCCAGGCGCACCGAGCCCGACGCCGGCGGCGCGATGCCGATCAGGGTTTTGAGCAAGGTGCTCGTGCCCGCGCCGTTGCGGCCGAGCAGGGCGATGACCTCGTTCGCGTGCAAGGTGAAGCTCACGCCGTCGATGATGTGGCTCTTGCCGTAGTAGGTGTGCACGTCCTGCAGCGCCAGCAGCGGCGCTGGCTTGGCGGCGGTCTCGCGTGGCTGGGCCGCCACCGCCGCGGTGCCGGAGCCGGAGCCGAGATAGATCAGTTGCACCGCCTCGCTGGTGCGCGCGTCCTCCGCCGTGCCGTCCAGCAGCACCTGGCCGTCCGCCATGACCGTCACGCGGTCCGCTAGCTGGAACACCCGGTCGATATCGTGCTCCACCAGCAGCACGGGCAGGCTGGCCGTGATGTGCTTGATGAGGCCGCCGACCCGCTCGCGCTCCGCCGCCGCCAGCCCGGCCAGCGGCTCGTCGAGCAGCAGCACGCGCGGATGCGTCGCCAGCGCCAGCCCCATGTCGAGCAGCCGCTGCCCGCCGTAGGACAGCTCACTCGCCTCCGCGCCCTCGATCCCGGCGAGGCCGAGATAGCGCGTCAGCTCGGCTGTCTCGGCGTTGATCCCGGCGATCGACCCGGCCGGGGTCCACGGGTCGAACCGCCTGGCATGCCGGGCCTGCACGCCGAGGCGCAGGTTCTCGCCCACGCTCAGCGAGGGGAACAGGTTGGTGATCTGAAAGGACCGGCCGATGCCCGCGGCGGCGATGCTCTCCGGGCTGCGCCCGGTGACGGGCCGGCCCAGCAGCTCCACCGACCCGGCGTCCGGCGGGAACATGCCGGACAGCAGGTTGAACGCCGTCGTCTTGCCCGCGCCGTTCGGCCCGATCAGCGCGTGCAGGGTGCAGTCCTCCACAGCAAAACTCACGTCGCGCACCGCCTTGATGCCGCCGAACGATTTGGCGAGGTTTCGCGCTTCCAGCACCGGACCGGCGACGTCGCCCTCCGGCATGAGGAAGTCGGGCAATGGCAGCGGCTCGATCCGGCGCGCCGCCATGGCGGCCGGGTCGATACGCCGGGCGCGGAACGGCGCCAGCAGCCGCTCGCCCAGCCCGATCAGTCCCTCCGGCGAGAACAGGATGAAGCCGACGAACAGCAGTCCGAACCACAGCAGCCAGTTCTCGGTGTAGATCGACAGGAACTCGCGGAACAGGATGTAGAACAGGGCGCCGAGCGCCGGGCCGAGGAAGGAGCGCATGCCGCCGATCACCACCATGGCCAGCAGCTCGCCGGAGAAGGCGACCGAGAGCGGATCGGCCGAGGTCATGCGGTTCTTGTAGAGCAGCAGCACGCCCGCGAGGCCGGTGAGCGTGGCGGATAGGGTGAAGGCGGCCAGCTTGTAGCGGCCGGTGGGATAGCCGAGGAACCGCGCCCGCTGCTCGTTCTCGCGGATCGCGACCAGCACGCTGCCGAACGGCGAACGGTGCAGCCGGCGCAGGAACAACAGCACCACGAAGGCGATGGCGGCGACGAACCAGTAGTAGGGAGTGGACGCTTCGAGATCGACGCCGAGCAGCACCGGCCGGGTGATGCCGCCGAGCCCGTTCTCGCCGCCGGTCACGTCGGTCCAGCGGAACGCGACCGCCCACAGCATGGCGGCAAGCGCCAGGGTCAGCAGCGAGAAATAGACGCCGCGCCGGCGCAGGATGAGGTAGCCGAACGTGGCCGCCAGGAGCGCGACGATGCCGAGGGCGATCGCCGCCGGGCCGAAGAACGAGCCGGGCATCCAGGCGCGCTGCACCAGGGCCGCCGCGTAGGCGCCCACCCCGAACCAGGCGCCGTGCCCGAACGACACCAGTCCGGTGTGCCCCACCAGGATGTTGAGCGCCATGCAGGCGAGCGCGAACACGACGACCTCGGTCGCGGAGGTCACGGTCAGCCCGAGCGCCTTCAATACCACCGGCAGCAGCAGCAGGGCGGCGGCCGCGACCAGCAGGTCGCCGTAGGATCGGAGTGCGGCCGGCACTACTCGAACCGCGTGATGCGTTCGCCGAACAGCCCGCGCGGCCGGAACAGCAGGACCAGCAACATCATGAGGTAGATGATCGCCGTGGAGAACGCGGAGTAGCCCAGCCCCACCATGGTGCCCTTCGCCAACCCCACCAGCAGCGCCGCCGCCACCACGCCCCAGAACGAGCCAAGCCCGCCGATCACCACCACCACGAAGGCAGGCGTGATGATCTCCGCACCCATCGCCGGATGCACGGAGTAGATCGGCGCCAGCAGCACCCCGGCCAGCCCCGCCAGCCCGATGCCGATGCCCGCAACCCACGCCATGTAGGGCCGCAGCGAGATACCGAGCGCCCCCACCATGTCAGGGTCCTGGACGCCTGCGCGCACGACGCGGCCGAACGAGGTGCGTTGCAGCAGCACCCACAGCGCTGCGACGCAGAGGGCTGCGACCACGAGCAGCATCGTGCGGTAGAACGAATAGACGAAGTCGCCGACCACCACCTGCCCGCGCAGATAGCTCGGGATCGAGTAGGACAGCGGCGCCGCGCCGAAGATCATGCGCAGCCCCTGCTCCGCCACCATCGCGAGGCCGAAGGTCAGCAGCAAGGACAGGATCGGGTCCGACCGGTAGAACCGCCGGAACAGGAACCGCTCCATCACGACGCCGAGCAGCCCGACCGCCACCGGCGCCACCACGAACGACCCGCCGAAGCCGAGATACGGCGTCAGCACGAGCGTGAGGTAGGCGCCGATGGCGAACAAGGCCCCGTGCGCCAGGTTGACCACGCCGCCCAGCGCGAAGATCAGCGACAGGCCGAGCGCGATCAGCAGGTAATAGACCCCATCCAGCAACCCGTTCAGCAGCTGCTGCAGGAAGAGCATCACGTCGTAAAAGTGCAGCTCGCCTCGTCCGGCGTGGACGCGATCGCCTCCAGCTCCTCATTCGGGCCGGGCACCGGCGGGCTGGAGCTGAAGATGTCCCACTGGTTGCGTATCTTGTCCGCCGGCAGCGCGGTCACGGCATACATCTCGTGCATGAGCTGGTGGTCGGACTTGCGGAAGTAGCCCGGCCGCGTCTTCAGCACGTCGAACTTGGCGCCGCCCTCGAAATACTCGACGAGCTTGAGGCTGTCCGTCGTCTTCGCCTCGTTCACCGCTTGCGCGAAGATCTTGGTGGCCACGTACTCGCCCCAGGCCTGGTTCTCCGGCGGCTTGCCGTAGCGCTTGCTGAACGCCGCTACGAAGCCCTGGCTGCCCGGCGTCTCGATCAGGTGGTGCCACACCACCGGCCAGGTGCCGACGAAGTTGCCCTTGCCCGCCGCCCAGGCCAGCGCCGTGTCGAACCCGAACCCGCCGCAGGGGTAGGTCAGCCCGAACTCGGCATACTGCTTGAGGAAATTGGTGATCTGCGCGCCGGCCAGGTTGAGCACCACGAGGTCCGGCTTGGCGTTCCTGATCTTGAGCAGGTACGCGGAGAAGTCCGTCGCGTCGGTCGGCACCAAGTCGTCGCCGGCGAAGCTGCCGCCGTTGCTCTCCATGAACCGCTTGGCGACCTTGAGCAGGTCGTGCCCGAAGGCGTAATCCGCCGTGAGGGAATACCAGCGCTTGCCCTTGACCATGCCGGCGGCCAGGAACGACCGGCCGACCGACTTCACGTACATCGAGTTCTGGCTCTCGACATGGAACATGTAGCGCTTGCAGTCCGTGCTGCGCAGCGCGTCCGAGTTGCCGCCGGTGTTGATGAACAAGGTGCGCATCCGCTGCGCCACCTGCGCGATCGTCAAGCAGGAGGCCGACGAGATCTCGCCGATGATGCAGGCGACCTTGTCCCGCTCGATCATCCGCTCCGCCTTGGTGGACGCCGTCTGCGGGTTGACGCTGTCCTCCTTCAGCAGCTCGATTTTGCGGCCCATCATGCCGCCGCCCGCATTGATCTCGTCCACCACGAGGTCCATCGACATCACGGCGTACTCGCCGAGCGGACCGAGGAATCCCGTGCGCGGCGTCAGATGGCCGATGCGGATCGGGCCGGACTGCGCATGGACGATGGCGGGCCGCGCCAGCCCTGCGCCCAGAGCCGCCCCGGCCGCACCCTTGAGCAATCCGCGTCGCGTCGCGTTCGAGCCGTCCATGCGTTCCCCCTGTGCCGAGGCCGGCCGCCGGACTCGCGCCGGGTCCGATGCCGCCTCATTGCTGTGAGCCTGCCGCAACCCGGCGCCGCCGTCGAGGGCTGCGACTTCGACTTCCTGCGCCGCGGCGAGCCCATCCCCGAGCCGGAGATCCATTGATCGCCAGGCCGGGTCGGAATGCTTGTGGCACTATGCCAGCATCGCCAGATGGTCGAGAGTGACGTTACGTTCGGGGCTACCCGTGCCGGACCGAGGAGGGACAGCGATGAACGAAGAGATGACAGGCCAGATCCTCGCGTCCTTGGAACGGATCAACGTGCGGCTGGACGGGATCGATACGCGCCTAGAAGGGATGGACCAGCTTCTAGAGGGAATGAACAAGCGCCTGGACGGCATGGACAAGCGCTTCGATAGGATCGAGGCCCGCCTGGACAGCATGGACAGGCGCATCGACAGGATCGACGTCCGCCTGGACGCCATGGACAAGCGCTTCGACAAAGTCGACGCTCGGCTGGATCGTATCGACGCGAGGTTGGACATCGTCGAGCGCCAGGCTGCGGAGCGGCATGTCGAGCTCACCGGCAAGCTGAACCGGGTCGAGGCCAAGGTCGATCGCATGGAGATCAAGGTCGATCGCCTGCACGACGACATGGACGACGTGAAGCTGCGCATCGCTCACACCGATACGACGGTGCACCAGTGGGGAGGCTCGGTGGCGTTGCAGAACACCCGCACCGACCGGTTCGATACCCGACTCGCCCTGGTCGAGAAGCGCCTCGAGATACGCGACAACCCAGACGCCTGACCCGATGGCCAGCCGCGGCCTCGCCGTCATCGGCGCCGGCATGGGCTGGGGGCCGCACGCGGTCGGCCTGCGCGACCTGGCGGACCGCGTCGAGGTCGTCGGCCTCTACAGCCGCAGCGAGGCGCGGCGCGACCAGGCCGCCGCCGAGCACGGTGTCCCCGTCACGGCCGACCTGGACGGCCTGATCGCCGATCCCCGCGTCTCCGCCGTGCTGGTCATCACGCCGCCCGACACGCATCTCGATCTCGTCCGCCAGGCCGCCGCCGCGGGGAAGCACGTGCTGCTGGAGAAGCCCGTCGAGATCGATCTGCATCGCGCGCGGGCCGTCGTCGCCGCGGCGGAGGCGGCCGCGATCACGCTGGGCGTCGTGCTGCACTACCGCACCAAGGCGAACGCGCGGCGCTTGGCCGGGCTGATCCGCGCCGGCAGCCTCGGCCGGCTCGTCACGGCGTCGGCCAGCATCCGCTGGTGGCGCACCCAGGGCTACTACGACCAGCCCGGCCGCGGCACCTTTGCCCGCGACGGCGGCGGCGTGCTGATGACGCAGGCGATCCACTCGCTCGACCTGTTCCTGACCCTCGCCGGCCCGGTGGCCGAGGTGGCGTGCTTCGCCGGGACCTCCCTCGCCCATCGCATGGAGTGTGAGGACGTGGCCTGCGCCGCTTTGCGCTTTGAGGGCGGCGCGATCGGTTCGCTCGACGCCACCACGGCGAGCTATCCCGGCTTCCCCGAGCGGCTGGAGCTGGTGTTCGAGCGGGCGACGGCGCTGCTGGTGGGCGAGGACCTGCGCCTGTTCCACCATGACGGCGCCGAGCAGCACTTCGCCGCCGGGCCGACGCATGGCGGCAGCGCCGACCCGATGGCGTTCTCGCACGAGCACCACCGCGCCCTGCTGGAGGACTTCCTCGACGCGCTGGACACCAACCGCGCCCCGATCGCGTCCGGCGCGAGCGCGCTGCACGTGCACGAGCTGATCGACGCGCTCATGCGCTCCAGCCGGGACGGCCGCCCGGTCCGGGTGGGCTGAATTACGCTTGCGCCAACGGGAAGCGCCCGTCCGGAAACGCGCGCATCATCGTGATGCTGCTCGCATTGCTTCATGGAAGGACGGACGCTAGGCTCGAAATGCCTGGGGATGGAGTCCCCCGTAACCGCCCTCCGCCGCAAGGCCCGGGGCTGATGACTCCTACCGCGCGGGATTGCTCGCGGTAGGAGCCTGTCCGAAGAACGACAGGCCCGCCGCGAGGCGGGCTTTCCTATGTCCGCTCCCGTGCGCCGTGCCCGCGAACAGGTGGAGATGGGACATGGTTGTTGATTGGACGCATGCGGGGCCGACCATCCTCGCGGCATTCCTCGCCTCGCTCGTGGAGTTCGTTGAGGCGCTCACCATCGTGCTGGCGGTCGGCGCCGTGCGCGGCTGGCGCGGCGCCCTGGGCGGCACGGGCCTGGCGCTCCTGGTGCTGCTGGCCATCGTCGTCGCCCTCGGCCCGGCGCTGACCCGCATCCCGCTCGACCTGGTGCAGCTCGGCGTCGGGACCCTGCTTCTCCTGTTCGGCATGCGCTGGCTGCGCAAGGCGATCCTGCGCTCGGCCGGCGTCATCGCGCTGCACGACGAGGACGCCGCATTCGCCCAAGAGACCGCGGCATTGCGTGGCCTCGGCGGCCTCGCGCATGGGTGGGACCGCGTGGCGGTCAGCACGGCGTTCAAGATCACCATGATCGAGGGCATCGAGGTGGTGTTCATCGTCATCGCCCTCGGTGCTGCCGGCGGCGGGCTGCTGGTGCCGGCCAGCCTCGGCGCGCTCGCGGCCCTGCTGCTCGTGGTCGCCCTCGGGCTCGTCCTGCACCGGCCGGTGGCGATGATCCCGGAGAACACGCTCAAGTTCGTGGTCGGCGTGCTGCTGTGCGCGTTCGGCACCTTCTGGGTGGGCGAGGGCATGGGGCTCGCGTGGCCCGGCGAGGACTGGGCGCTGTTCGGCTTGTGCGCCGGCTTCCTGGCCGCCGCGCTGATCGCCGTGCCAGTCTGCCGGGCGCGAGCGGCCGCGTCCGTTTCCTCGCTCGTCCGCTAGGAGGACCTGCCATGACATGGCTGAAGACGGTGTGGTCCGAGTTCATCGGCCTGTTCGTGGATGACGGCAGCTTCGCGGTCGCGATCCTCGCCTGGCTCGTCGCCAGTTGGCTCCTGCTGCCGCGCCTCGGCTTGGCGCCGGCCTGGCCGCCGGCGATCCTGTTCGCCGGGCTGGCGGTGATCCTGGTGGAGAGCGCGCTCCGCCGGGCGCGGCGGGGGTCATAGGGGCATGGCGGACACGTTCTGGATCGCGCTCGGGGGCGCCTTGGGCAGCGTGGCGCGCTACTGGCTGGCGCTGTGGGCTCTGCCGCTCAGCCGGCAAATGCCGTGGGGCACCATCGGCATCAACGTCGCCGGGTCGTTCTTGATCGGCTTCTTCGGCACGCTGACCCTGCAGGCCGGGCGCCATCCGGCGCCTGAGTGGGCCAGGCTGTTCGTCATGGTCGGCCTCTGTGGCGGCTTCACCACCTTCTCGTCGTTCAGCCTGCAGACGCTCGACCTGCTGCGCGGCGGCGCCTGGGAGCGCGCGCTGGCCAACATCGCCGTTTCCGTCCTGATCTGCCTGGGCTCGGTCGCCGTCGGGCACGCCCTGGCGGCGCAGCTCAACGGCGGGGCGCAGCAGGTGGCCCAGAACGTGGTCGAGGAGGAGACGTCGTGACGGGTGGCCGTACGCTGCGGAGCGGCATCGTGACTGCAATCACCAGCCTGATCGTTCGACTCTGTTCCAGGCTTGACATTCGCATCGTACTTGTAATCATCGTACTACGTTGAGCCTGCTGGATCGGAGTGGGGTGCGAGGTGCTTGAGCTGCGCACACAAATACCGGGATGGCGCGCCGCTGCTCCATTATTGTTCCGCGAGGATCATCCCCATGAAACTTAGCAGGAAGCAGTTTGGCCTTGGGCTAACCGCGGCAGCTCTAGGGATAGGTGAAACTTCAACACAGGTTCTGGCGCAGGCGACCGGCAGCCAGCCGACAACACCTTCTTGCGCACATCAAGCAACATATTTCTTCAAGGACTCGGCTTTCGAATACGTGCTCTTGAACACCCTTGGCCGAGCTTATCATCAGGGCGGGAGTCCCGGCAACGTACTGTACGTGATAAGGCAGATTGAGGATGGAAATTCTGAGAGCGCATACCAGGCGCTGATCGCGGCGGGGAACGAGGCCCGCATCATGGCGGAGGAGTCGGCAAATGGCGGTCACCGAGAGAGCGCCCGGCAGGCTTATCTCTGAGCGCAGAATTTCTACGATAGCGCGATTTATTTTGCAGATGGTTCCAGCGACCCCTCCCGACTGGCAACCACATGGAAGATGCTCGATGATTGCTGGTTGAAGTCGCTTCCTCAATTTGATCCCGCTATCGAGCAGGTGAGCATTCCCTACGAGGGCACCGCGCTGCGGGGCTTCTTCTTTCGAGGGAATAGCACGGCGGAGAAGCGTCCTCTGCTCATCCTGGTCAACGGAAGCGATGGCTCGCTCCTGGATATGTGGGTGATGGGCGGAGCAGCGGCGGTGGCCCGCGGATATGACTGCTTGACGTTTGACGGTCCCGGACAAGGGTATGCGCTATGGAGGCAGAACCTCCACTTTCGGCCAGACTGGGAGAACGTCATCTCACCTGTCGTTGACTTTGCCCTGAGCCGACACGGCGTAGATCCCAACAGGATCGCACTCCAAGGCATCAGCCAAGGTGGATACTGGGTCCCTCGCGCAGTAGCGTTCGAGAAAAGGATACGAGCGGCCATTGCGGACCCAGGGATATTCGACGTCTCCACATCGTGGACCGCTGCATTGCCGCCACCGATGCTGGGATTCCTGAGCGCAGGCCACAAGGATGCATTTGATGGCTACATGGCCAAGTCGCTTGATTCGGCAGCCAAAGCCGCTCTGAACTTTCGAATGAGACCCTATGGCTTCACATCCTACTACGATACTTTCAAGGCTAGCATGGACTATAATCTTACCGATGTGGTGGGGAAAATCGAATGTCCAATGCTTATCACCGCTCCGGTCAATGAGGCTTTCTGGCCGGGACAGTCGCGCCAGCTCTATGACCTGCTATCATCCCCTAAGACGCTGGTGCCGTTCTCAGAGGCTGACGGGGCAGACCTTCACTGCGAACCCAAAGGCTACGGATTAAGAGGGTGCCGTCGCGACTTGTGTGGAAATTGCTTGAGCGGCGTATCTCCGGCGGGATGA
>JBBSIT010000035.1:0-14572 GCA_038231995.1 Acetobacterales bacterium
CAGCCGGCGGATCAGCGCGAAGAGTTGCGCCGCTTCCTGCCGGGTCAAGTAGGCGGTGGGTTCATCGAAGATCAGGAACCGGGTGCCGCGCAACGCCGCGCGGGCCGTGGCGACGAGCTGCTGCTGGCCGATGGTCAGCGTCGAGAGCACCACGTCCGCCGGAATGGCGAAGCCGAGGTCGTCCAGCACGCGCTGCGCCTCGCGCTCCATGCGCGCCTTGTGCAGGATGCCCCAGCGCGTGTGCTCGTCGCCCAGGAACAGGTTGGCCGCGACCGTCAGGTGCGGGCACAGGACCACCTCCTGGTGCACCGCGTTGATGCCGAGCGCGAGCGCATCCTGCGGTCCGGAGAAGGCCACGGTCCGGCCTTCCCAGACGATGTCGCCGCCGGACTTGAGGTGCACGCCGGTCAGCAGCTTAATGAGCGTCGATTTGCCGGCGCCGTTCTCGCCGACGATGGCGTGGATCTCGCCGGCCTCGAAGGCGAGGTCCACGTGCCGCAACGCGTGCGTGCCGGTGAACCGCTTGTCGAGGCGGCGAAGCTCCAGTAGAGGCGCGCGCACAGCGGCTGTCTCGGCCATGCTGGGAGGCCCGACCGGGACGGGGAGCCGCGCCTACTTCACCTTGGGGTTCAGCAGCTCCTGGCTGCGCGCGGTGCTCATGTTCTCCTTGGTGATCGTGTTCACCCCGGTATCGACGAACGCCGGCACCGTCTCGCCGTTGCTGGCGGCCAGCGCGGTCTTGATGCCGTCATAGCCCATGCGGTACGGGTCCTGGACGATCAGCGCGTAGATCACGCCGTCGCTGAGGAACTTCACCAGCTTGTCGTCATTGTCGAAGCCGACGAGCGCGATCTTGCCCTGCAGCTTGTTCTCCCCGATGGCCTGGCCCGCGCCCTGCGCCATGATGAGGTTCGACGCGAACACGCCTTTCAGGTCCGGGTTGGCGGTGATCAGGTCGGTCATGATGTTCAGCGCCGTGGTCGCCTGGCCGTCGGCCACCTTGTCGGCGACCAGCTTCAGGCCGGGATAATTCGCCAGTTGCTCCTTGAAGCCCTTGGCGCGCTGATCCAGCGAGCCGACGCCGGGCAGCGAGGTGATCAGCGCCACGTTGCCCTCGATCTTGCCGCCGTTCTTGCTCGCGATGCCCTGCGCCAGCGCCTCGGCGGCGGCGCGGCCGCCCTGCACGTTGTCGGTGGTCAGGAACGAGGTGAAGGCGGTGCTGTCGGCGCCGCTGTCGATGCCGATGATCTTGACCGACTTGGCGGCCGTGTCGATCGGCTTGCCCAACGCCGCGAACTGGGTCGGCGAGATGACGATGGCGGCCGGCTTCCCGGCAACCGCGTTCTCGAGGATCGAGATCTGGCCGTTGATGTCGCTCTCGCTCTGTGCGCCCAGCTCCGGCACCTTCACATGCAGGTCCTGCCCGGCCTTGCGGGCGCCGGCCAGCACGATCTGCCAGTAGAAACTGGTCGTGTCCTTGACGATGATCGGGATGACCGGCTCCTGAGCGCGAGCCGGGGAGGGCCCGAATCCGAGTGCGGCGGCAGCGGACGCGACGATGCCGGCGAGGAGTAGTTTTCTCATGGATGGCCCCCCTGTACTGGTTGATTTACTGGACGATGCCTGGCCCGGCGACGCATATCAACCATTCCTGCATCGTTAGCCGATCCCCCTGCGGCTGATTGCTACGGTCCAGTCGTCGCGAGCGCCGCCGGGTCGATCGCGCCGATCGGCACGGCGAAGCCGCCGGACACGCCGACCTGAGCGGTCGAGCTGACCCCCACCACGCCCCAGCTCCCGTCCGGCGCGCGGGCCAGCAGCGGGCCGCCGCTGGCGCCCCGGGTCGCGGCGCAGGTGTGATGCAGCATGGGCCGCCCGCCGGCGCCGCGGACCAGACCGGCAGAGATGCAGCCGAGGTCGGCCATCATGACATGCGCCCGGTCCTGCCCGTAGCCGCCGAGGGCCAGCTTCGTGCCCGGCGGCGGCACGCCGGGCAGCAGCGAGAGCACCCGGTCCGGCGTGCCGAGCGCCGTGTCCAAGGTCAGCACGGCCCAGTCCGCATCGGCCGGCGACCCTGGAAGCGGCCGCAGCCCCGGCCCGACCGCGAAGCCGGGTCCGACCACGAAGGACACCGCCCGCGCATGCCCGGCGTAGCTGCCCCGGTCGTAGCCGACCAGGACATGGACCGAGCCCGGCTGCACCGGGCGCCCCGTCCCGCGGCTGAACACGCAGTGCGCGGCGGTGAGCACGAGTTTGGGTCCGACCAGGGCTCCGGTGCACTGGCCGCCCGTCTCGACCTGCACGCGGCCCACCCCGCGCCAGGGTGCAAGGCCGACATCCACCGGAATGCGCGCGGCGTCCGGCCCCAGTCCGGGCAGCACGGAGCGCGGGACCTCCTGTGCCGAGGACCCGGCCGACCAGCAGGCCAGCACGGCCGCGACGGCGACCCTGGCCGATGCGGCGATGCTAGATCTTCCCCGGTCCGCCCTCGCCGGCCGGCCGGAAGAACCGCCCGACCACTTCCTTCAACTGCTCCGGCGTCTGCGGCACGAGGGACATCCAGGACCGCAGCAGCGCGTCCGGCGAGAAGCGGTCGGCCGCCTCCGCCATCTGCGCCTCCATCCGCGCCATGATGGCCGCCTGCATCGGCTTCACGTCGGGCAGGCCGAGGAACTGGCGCGCCTCGTCCGGGGTGCAGTCGATCTCGATAGTGACCTTCATGGCGCCTACTCCTGCTCCGGCACGGTGCCAAGGGCTGCGAGGTATTCCGGGTCGCCGTAGTCGCCGGCCTCCTCGTCGGCC
Organism: Acetobacterales bacterium; assembly: GCA_038231995.1. Taxonomy (GTDB): domain Bacteria; phylum Pseudomonadota; class Alphaproteobacteria; order Acetobacterales; family Acetobacteraceae; genus JBBSIT01. The sequence goes on from JBBSIT010000035.1 coordinate 2,803, forward strand.
AGCACGCGCACGACATGGGCGCCGACGACCTGGCCGCCGGCGAGCGCCTTCTCCGCGCGCCGGACGGCCTCCTCCTGGTTGCGGCACGGCACGCCCTTGCCGGGCGTCAGGCCGCCGCGCTTGCCCATGCTGTAGGGCTGGAAAATGATGCGCTCGCTCACGGCCATGGTGGTTCTCGGACCCTCTCCTGATACGGGGTCCTATATGGGGCCGAGGGACTGGCAAGTCTGCACCCCAGCGCCCGCCGTTCAGCCCGGCGGCACCGAGCGGCCCAGCGACTGCATCAGCCGGTTGGCGTTGGCGAACATCGCCACGGAGTGGATGAGGTCCAGGATCTCCAGGTCGCCCAGCCCGGCGGCGCGGAGCGGGGCAAGGTCGGCGGCAGTCGTCGTGGCGGGGTCGCGGGTCAGAACAGCGCTGAAATCCGCGATCGCGCGGCGGCGGGGGTCGAGCCCGGTCGAGAGCCCCTCGTCCAGGATGCGCTGCATGGTTTCGGGTTCGCGGGTCAGCTCGCTGAAGCGGCGGGCATGCACCGAGGTGCAATAGACGCAGCCGTTGACGATGGAGACGACCGCGGTGGCGAGTTCGCGCTCGGCGCGGGGCAGGCCGCGCGGGGCGTACATGACGCTGTTGAACAGGGCGCCGCGCTCAGCCAGTGATGCCGGGTCGTTGGCGAGCGTCAGGAAATAGGTCGAGCGGCGCTGCGCCGGCGGGCAGGCGTCGAGGGCGGCGAGCTGGGCCGGGGTGGCGGTCCCGGCCTCGACGGGAGGGATGCGCGGCTCCCAACTCACCTCCTCTATGGTGAAACGGCTCATGCGGGCGTCTCCTGCAGCAGGCGCAGCCCGGCGAGCAGGCGGGTCTGGTAGGGCACGAAGGCGACGAGCTGCGTCACGGCCACGATGTCCTGCGGGGTGAGGCCAAGGACGGAGAGACAGTCGATCTCGGCCTGGCTGGTGCGCTCCGGATGCTGCGCCACGAGGTCGGCGTAGCGCAGCAGGGTCGCGAGGCGGCCGCTGTCGTCCGGGGCGGGGAAGGTTTCCGCCGCCCGCCGCTCCTCCGGCGTGCCGCGGGCGGCCAGGAGGGTGCGGAAATGGGCGGCCAGGGCGTCGTGCCGCTCGATCAGCGCCACGCGCAGCGCCAGGGCGGCGCGCTCGGCGAGGGTGATGCCGCCGGGATCGTCGGGAATCACCAGCTCGCGGTAGGCGCCCTGGCTGTGGCGGAGAATGTCGGGGCGCTGTCGGCGGAGCGCGCCGAGCGGGCTGGCCGGGTCGATGCCGAGCAGGGCCTCGATGAGGTCGTCGGGTTCGGGGGTCATGCGGGCGTCACCATGGCGGCCACGGTGCGGTCGCTGCTGAGCGGCGTGACCTTCAGGCCGCGCCGGGCGGCCCAGATGTTCTGGTAATGGAACAGCGGGATGATGCCGACATCCTCCGCGACGACGCGGGCGGCATCTTGCAGGATACGCTCGCGCGCCGGGTCGTCGAAGGTCTGCATGGCCTGCTCGAGCGCCGCGTCCACGGCGGGGTTGTCGTAGTGGCCCCAGTTGGAGACGCCGCGCCCCTGCTTGGGGTCCTGGCTGCCGAGCACGTTGACGAGGGCGTAGGTCCCCTCCCCCGTGCCGTTGCCCCAGGCCAGCGTGGTCATGGCGTATTCGCCCTTGCGCACCTGCGCCGAATAGACGGACCAGGGCACGGCCTCGACCTGCGTGCGAACGCCGATGCGCGTCCACATCTGGCCCACCGCCTGCGCCGTCTCCGGGCCCAGCACGTAGCGGTCATTGGGCAGGTGGATGGTGATATGGAAGCCGTTGGGGAAGCCGGCCTCGGCCAGGAGTCTCCTGGCGGCGTCGGGATCGGGCGCGGGGACGGGGATGGTGGGGTTGTGGCCGAAGGAACCGGCCGGCATGTACTGGCCGGTCGGGTCGGCGGTGCCGTGCATGAGGCGGTCCGTCAGCGCCTGCCGGTTGATGGCGACCGAGAGCGCCTGCCGCACCCGCCGGTCCAGCAGCGGGTTCTCCGGTACTGGCTTGCCGGCCGCGTTGGTGATGTAGCGGTTCGGGCCTGGGGTGAAGCAGGGCTGCAGAAGCAGCAGCCGCAGCCCGGGATAGGCGTAGACCGTCACGTCCTCGCGGGCGCGGAGCTGGTCGAGGTCGGCCACCGCGACCTTGTCGATCACGTCCACGTCGCCCGCCAGGAGTGCGGCGGTGCGCGACGTAGCGTTGGCGACGTAGCGGTAGTCCACCTCGTCCCAGTATGGCTTGCCGCCCCAGTAATCCGGCTTGGCCTTCATGATGGTGCGGTCGCCCGGCGTGTAGCGGACGAGCGTGTACGGGCCAGTGCCGACCAGCGCCTTGCCGGTGTTGAAGTCGGCGCTGGTGGCGCCCTCGGTGGCGTGGCGGCTGACGATGTGCACCGAGGCGATGTTGAGCGGCAGCAGCGGGTTGGGCTCGCGCGTGTGGACGCGCAGCGTCAGCGGGCCGGTGGCCTCGACCTTGTCCACGGTGCGGAGATAGCCGGCGAAGCTCGCGGCGCTGCCGGGCACCTCGGGCGCGCGGGCGAGGGAGAACACCGCGTCGGCGGCGGTGAAGGGCTTGCCGTCGGTCCACTTCACGTTCGGGTGGAGCTTGAACTCCCAGGTTGTGTCGTCGACCTGGCGCCAGCTCTCTGCAAGGCCGGGCTGCAGCGAATTGTTGTTGTTCTGCACCAATAGATCGAAGAAGAACAGGCTGATGGACCGGTCGCCGGCGAAGTTGTTGAACTGCGGATCGAGCGAGGAGACCGGGTCGCCGAAGGCGATGGTCAGGCGCCGCGCGGGGGCGGGAGATTGTGCGCGGGCTCGCGGCGCGGACCCGGCAATGGCGAGGCCGGTCAGGAGGGAGGCAAGGTCGCGACGCTTCATGTCCATGGGTCTCCTGATCTTTGCCGATCCTGCCCTACGCCGCGGGACGGGTCTCCGGCCATTCGTCGCCCAGCAGTTCGGGCGTGGCGAAGCGTTGCAGCTCCGTGAAGTGGTGTTCCCGGTCCGCGACGAACAGGTTGCGGATGATGCCGCGCGCCAGGCGCTGCGCCCCGTCGCTGACGGCCGGGATGTCGCCGGTCAGCTTGCCGTGGCTGAGCGCGGCTGGATAGTTGAAGGCGTGGATGCGCGCCAGCGCCGGGCAGGCGCCGGGATGCTTCTCCTGGAAGGAGAAGTCGGGCGCGAGGTCGGGCGAGTCGGCGAGCTCCTCGCTTTCCTGTCCCGCCTCGGGCGTGAGGCGGTCGCGCCAGAAGCGGATCTCGTCCGCCACGAGCGCCAGTTCCGGCCGTTGCGCGAGATCGACGCGGAACCCGGTGCCGAAGATCAGGAAATCCAGCGCGAAGCGGCCCTGCGGCGTGGTGAGGCGCAGCGCGTCGGCCTCCTGCTGCAACGTCAGGATGGGGCTGCGCAGGTGGAGGCGGGCGTTCGGGTAGCGCGATACACGGAGCGTGCTGTCGCGCGGCGGCGGTGTCTGCTCCGCGTTGGCGTAGTGTAGGAAGCGCCACTTCCACTCGTCCGGCAGCGCTGCGAAGCCATGCACCAGGCCGGCGCTGCTCACGCCGGTGAGCTTGTTGACGCGGGGCAGCGCGCCGCGGCGCACGAACATGTCGAGCGTGGCGGCACCGTGCTCCAGCGCCGTGGCGGCGTTGTCCATGGCTGAGGCGCCGGCGCCCACCACGCCGACGCGCTTGCCGCGCAGGGCGCCGAAGTCGATCACGTCGCGCGAATGCGCCCAGAAGCGGCGGTCGATGCCCTGCGCCATCGCGGGCACGAAGGCGCCGCCGAGCCCGTCCCGCCCGCTGGCCAGCACGACATGGCGGGCGAGCACGGCGCCGGCGAGGTCGGTCTCCACCGCGAGCAGGCCGTCGGGGCGCGGGCGGATGAGCTGGACGGTGATGCGGTTCTCGACCGGCACGGCCATCACGCGGCGATACCAGTTGAGGTAGTCCATCCATTGCCGGCGCGGGATCTTGCCGAGGCGGTCCCAGGCTTCGCGGCCGAACTGCGCCTCGAACCAGGCGCGGAAGGTGAGCGCGGGCAGGCCCAGGGCGGGGCCGGCCAGGGCTTTGGGCGAGCGCAGGGTCTCCATGCGCGCGAAGGTGACCCAGGGGCCTTCCTCGCCGGGCGGGGCGCGGTCGAGCACGCGGAGGTTGTCGATGCCGTGCAGACGCAGCGCGGCGGCGGCGGCCAGGCCGCACATGCCCGCGCCCACGATCACCACGTCCATCACCGGTCCCTCCGCCGTCATGCGGCGCGGGACCCAGGACTTGGCAGGCAGCTCCAGGAAGTCGAGGTCCTGGCGCAGCCGGGCTTCCAGCGCGGTGATGCCTGTAGGGGCGTCGGGGGCGGGCATCGGCGGGACTCCGGGCGCTCGGGCGCCGGGCTCTGGTTGGGTTGGCGGCAGCCTAGCCGGCCATCTGCTCCGCGTAGTGGCAGGCGACCATCCGGCCGTCCACCGGGCGCAGCAGCGGGCGCTCCACCTGGCACCGGTCCGTCGCATGCGGGCAGCGGCTCGCGAAGGCGCAGCCCGGGATCGGCTCGACCGGGGATGGCGGCTCGCCGCGCACCGCCGCCGCGGCCTTGCGGCGCGCGGGATCGACGAACGGGGTCGAGGCGAGCAGCAACTGCGTGTAGGGGTGGCGCGGCCGGTTCAGCACCGCATCGCGGCTGCCCTGTTCCGCCGGGCGGCCGGCGTACATGACCAGCACGTCCTGCGCCATGTGCCTGACCACGGAGATGTCGTGGCTGATGAACAGGTAGGCGATGCCCAGCTCGTCCTGCAGGTCCCGCATCAGGTTCAGCACCTGCGCCTGCACCGAGACGTCGAGCGCCGAGACCGGCTCGTCCGCCGTCACCACCGCGGGGCGCAGCATCAAGGCGCGGGCGATGGCGACGCGCTGGCGCTGCCCGCCGGAGAATTGGTGCGGATACCGGTCGAACGCCTCGGGCCGCAGGCCCACGAGGTCGAGCATCCGCCGCGCATCCGCCGCGCGCTCCGCCCGGGTGCCGCGGCGGTTGATCTTGAGCGGCTCGATCAGCGCGTCGCCGATGGTCCGGCGCGGGTTGAGCGAGGCGTACGGGTTCTGGAACACCATCTGGTTCTGCAATTGCAGGGTGCGCCGGGCCGGCCCCGCGGCGGGCTGGCCGACGACCTCGATCGACCCGGCGGTCGACGGCTCCATCAAGGCGGCCAGGCGGGCCAGCGTCGATTTGCCGCAGCCGGATTCGCCCACCACGGCCAGGGTGCCGCCGGCCATGAGCTGGAACGACACGCCGTCCACGGCGCGGAGGACCTTGCGGCCGGCGGGATAGTGCCGAACGACGTCGATGGCCTCCAGCACCGTCATGCCGGGCGTCCGGTCGGGTTGCCCGCGTCGTCCAATGGGTAGTGGCAGCGGACGCGGGCGCCGAAGGCCATGCGCAGCGCCGGGCGTTCGGCGTCGCAATGCGGGGTGCGGAACCGGCAGCGGGGGGCGAACAGGCAACCGGCGGGGCGGTCCTCGGCGCCGGGCACGACGCCGGGGATGGTGGGCAGGCGGGGCTTGCCCTCGGCGCGTTCCGGCAGCGCGTCCAGCAGGGCGGCGGTGTAGGGGTGGCGCGGATGGGCGAACAGCGGCTCGGCCGGCTGCTCCTCCATGACCTGGCCGGCGTACATCACCTGGACGCGCTGGGCGGTCTCGGCGACGACGCCCATGTCGTGCGTGATCAGCACGAGGCCCATGCCGCGGTCGCGCTGCAGGCCGACCAGCAGGTCCAGCACGCCTTTCTGCACCGTCACGTCCAACGCCGTGGTCGGTTCGTCGGCGATCAGCAGCGCCGGGTCGCAGGCGATGGCCATGGCGATCATGGCGCGCTGGTTCAGTCCGCCGGAGAGCTGGTGCGGGAAGGCGCGCATGCGCTGCTCCGGCGCGGGCACGCCGACTTGGCCGAGCAGCTCCACCACCCGGCCGCGGATGGCGGCGCGCGGCACGGCGGCATGGGCGCGCAAGGCTTCCGCGATCTGCCAGCCGATCGGGTAGCACGGGTTGAGCGACGTGGTGGGTTCCTGGAACACCATCGCCATGTCGCGCCCGATCAGGCGGCGCCGGCCGCGAGGGCTCGCGTGCAACAGGTCGGCGCCGCGGAACGCCACGCGCTCCGCCGCCACGCGCCCGGTGCGCGGCAGCAGGCCCATGACCGCGAGCATGGACACGCTCTTGCCCGACCCGGATTCGCCGACCACGCACAGCACCTCGCCCGCCGCCACCGTCAGGTCGATGCCCTCCACCGCGTGGAACGGGCCGAAATCGACCGTCAGGTTCTGGACGTCCAGCAACGTGGTCATCGGCGCAGCTTCGGGTCCAGCGCGTCGCGCAGGCCGTCCCCCAGCAGGTTGAAGGCCATGACGGTGACCAGGATGGCGATGCCGGGGAACGTCAGCAGCCACCAGGCGCGCTGATAGAACTGCAGGGCGTCGGCCAGCATCGTGCCCCACTCCGGCGTCGGCGGTTGCGCGCCCAGGCCGAGAAAGCCCAGCGCTGCCGCGTCGAGGATGGCGGCGGAGAAGCCCAGCGTCGCCTGCACGATCAATGGTGCTGCGCAGTTGGGCAGCACGACCAGCAGCATCAGCCGCAGCACCCCGGCGCCGGCGCTGCGGGTCGCCACCACATACTCCCGCGCAAGCTCCCCCAGCGCCGCCGCCCGCGCCAGCCGGACGTAGCCCGGCAGCAGCACCACGGCCACGGCCAGCATGGCGTTGGTCAGGCCTGGCCCGAGGATCGCTACGACTACGATCGCCAGCAGCAGGCTGGGGAACACCAGCAGCACGTCCATCAGCCGCATGATGGCCACGTCCAGCACCCCGCTCGCGAAGGCGGCGGCGAGACCAAGCAGGGTGCCCACCGTGAGCGACAGCGCCACCACGATCAAGCCGATCAGCAGCGACAGCCGCGCGCCATAGATCAGCCGCGTCAGGATGTCCCGCCCCAGGCTGTCGGTGCCCAGCGGGAACGCGGCCTGCTGGAACGGGGGCGTGAGGAAGCTCTCGCGGAACTGCTCGGCCGGGCCGTACGGCGCGATCAGGGGCGCAGCCGCCGCCACGACGATCAGGACGACCATGATCGTCAGCCCGGCGACCGCGCCCGGGTTCTCCAGCAGGCGGCGGAACAGCCCTGCGCCCGGCGCGGCGACGGTGGCGCTCATCGCCTCAGCCTGGGGTTCAGCACCCCGTACAGGACATCCACGCCCAGGTTCACCAGCATCACCAGCACGGCGATCAGCAGCGTGCCGCCCTGCAGCACGTTGTAGTCGCGGCGCTGCACGCTCTCGACCAGCCAGTGCCCGACGCCGGGCCAGGCGAACACGGTCTCGGTCAGGATGGCGCCGCCCAGCAGCGCGCCGACCTGCAGGCCCAGCACCGTCACCACGGGAATGAGCGCGTTGCGCAGCGCGTGCACGACCACGATCCGGCCCGGCGCCAGCCCCTTCGCCCGGGCCGTCCGCACGTAGTCCTCGCCCAGCACCTCCAGCATTGCCGAGCGCGTCATGCGCGCGATGGTGGCGAGCGGGATAGTCCCCAGCACGATGGCCGGCAGCACCAGATGCCGCACGGCCGAGCGGAACGCGCCGGGCTCGCCGCTGAGCCAGGAGTCGATCAGCAGGAAGCCTGTCCGGGGCTCGATGTAGAACAGCTCATCGATCCGCCCCGACACCGGCGTCCAGCCGAGCGAGACCGAGAACACCAGGATCGCCATCAGCCCCCACCAGAAGATCGGCATGGAGGCCCCGGTGACCGACAGCCCGATCAGCCCGTAATCCAGCGCCGACCCGCGCCGGACCGCGGCCATCACGCCGAGCGGCAGGCCGACAATTATGGCGAACGCCAGCGCGCAGGCGGCGAGCTCCAGCGTGGCGGGGAAGAAGGTCTTGAACTCGGTCCACACGCTCTCCTGCGTCACGACGGACCGTCCCAGGTCACCCTGGAGAAGCTGGCCCTGGTAGTCCAGGAACTGCTTCCACAGCGGCTGGTCCAGGCCGAGCTCGTGCCGGAAATAGGCAAGGCGCTCGGGGGAGATGCCGCGCTCGCCGACGCGGACCTCGACCGGGTCCCCGGGGATCGAGTGGATCAGGAGGAAGCCCAGCAGCGTGACGCCGATGAAGGTCGGGACGATCAGCGCCAGCCGCCGGGCCAGCAGGCGGAACATTGTGTTTCCGGGCGCCTCTCGGCGCCTTCGGGTTACTGGAGATCCACCTGGTCGAACACATGGCGGCCGAACGGGCTCATGACGTAGCCCTGGACCTCCTTGCGCATCGGCTGGAAGGCGACGGAGTGGGCGATCAGGAAGAACGGCGCCTCCTCGCGCATCACCACCTGGGCCTGCTCGTACAGCTTCGCGCGCTCGGCCTGGTCGGTGAGGGTCACGGCCTTGTTGACCAGGGCGTCGAACTCCTGGTTGCACCATTTGGCGACGTTGCCGCCGCCGACCCGCGCGGCCGCGCAGCCGGCGAGGGGGACGAAGAAGTTGTCGGGGTCGCCAGTGTCGCCGGTCCAGCCGAACTCGGCCCTCTCATGCTCACCGGCCTGAAGGCGCTTGCGGTATTCGCCCCACTCGAAGCTGACGATACGGGCCTTCACGCCGATCTTCGCGAGGTCGGACTGCATCAGCTCCGCGATCCGGCGGGCGTCGGGGTTGTAGGGGCGCTGCACCGGCATGGCCCAGAGGTCGGTTTCGAAGCCGTCGGGGTAGCCGGCCTCGGCCAGCAGCTTCTTGGCGGCCGCAACGTCATGCGGCCAGGGCTGCACGGCATCGTTGTAGGACCACATCGTCGGCGGGATCAGGTTCTTTGCCGGCTGCCCAGCGCCCAGGTAGACCGCGTCCAGGATCGCCTTGCGGTCCAGCGCCATGTTCAGCGCCTGCCGCACGCGCTTGTCGTCGAACGGCTTCTTCTGCGTGTTGAACGCGAGGTAGCCGATGTTGAGGCCAGGCTGGTCCATGAGTTTCAGGGACGCGTCCTCGCGGATGCCCGGCAGGTCCGCCGGCGCCGGATACGCCGCGACCTGGCACTCGTTGGCGCGCAGCTTCGCCAGCCGCACGGCCGGGTCCTTGTTGATGGAGAACACCAGCGCGTCGAGCTTGGCCTTCGGTCCCCAGAACTCGTCGAACCGGCGGTAGCGCACCGTGGCGTCCCGCTGATAGGCGACAAAGCTGAACGGCCCGGTGCCGATCGGCACCTGGTCGATCTGCTCGGGCTTGCCGGCCTTCATCAGCGTGTCGGCGTACTCGGCGGACTGGATGGACGCGAACTCCATCGCCAGGTCCGACAGGAAGGGGGCGGACGGCTCGGTCAACGTGATGCGGACGGTGAGCGGGTCGATCTTCTCGATAGAGGCGATCAGCTTCGGCAGGCCCATGTCGCCGTAATAGTCGTAGCTGCCGCCGGAGACCTTGTGGAACGGGTGGTCGTCCTTGCCCTGGCGGTTGAACGAGAACAGCACGTCGTCGGCGTTGAAGTCCCGCGTCGGCTTGAAGGCGGCGTTGCTGTGCCACTTCACGCCGGGCCGCAGGTGGAAGGTGAAGGTCTTGCCGTCGGGCGAGACGTCCCACCGCTCGGCCAGGCCGGGCTGGATGCCGGTCTCCCCGGGCTTGAACTCGATCAGGCGGCCATAGACCGGATGGTTCGCGTCGAACGTCGTGCCGGTGGTGTTCAGCATCGGGTTGAAGTTCTCGGGCGAGCCTTCGGAGCAGTAGACCAGCGTTTTGGCCTGGGCGGATGCCACGCACAGCAGCGCGGCGCCCGCGAGCAGGAGGGTGCGGAGGCGCATGGGCCGATCCTCTTGGTTGTCTGCCGTGCAGCATCCTGGTGGAACCGGTCCCGGTCAATGTCCGATCGGGCTGACCGATAATCGGGGAGGGTGGCGCCACGCCGTCTGCGGAGCTACGGTCCGGCGCACCATCCAAGCGTTATGCAGCCGGCCGCCGTTGCCTCCTCGCCTCCGGCCAGCCATTCCTCCGATCAAGGATCACCGAGCATGGACGACATCAAGGCGGCCGCGGCCGAGCACCACGACGAAGCGGCGCACCAACTCGAGATCGCGGCGAAGATGCACCGCGACGCGGCCAAGCAATGCCTGTCCGGCAACTTCGAGAAGGCCCAGGGCCTGGCCACCTCGGCGGCCGAGGCGGACACGCTCGCCAACCGGCACGCCATGCAGGCGCTCGATCTCTACCGCCACCATGACCAGGAGGTGACGGAGCGCAAGACCGAGGCGGCGTCCGAGGAGGCGGCACGCGCCGCCAAGCGCGAGGCCAAGGCCGAGCAGGAGTAGAGGCGGGCGCCAGCGGCTACATCCTCTCCAATCTCACGGCCGAGGGCGAGAAGCCCAAGCGGCGGGGATCGATGCTCATGCACAGATGCGCCGGGCTGGTCGCGTCGGGAAAGCTCAGGCGCAGGTGCAGCAGGAAGGTGCCGTCTGGATAGCGCCGCACCCATTCGTGGCGCAGCGTAAGCCGGATCGCGCCCTCGCCGGCGACGCTTTGCCAGGCCGCGGACCCCGGGTGCCCCAGCGCTTCCGCGACTACGCGTTGCGCCGCGAGGCCCGGCCCGGTGAAGGCGACCCCCGTCAGCACGAGCGTCGAGACCTCCGGCAGATCGGCCGAGAGCGGGATGACCATGTCGGCCTGTTCCTGCGACCACACTCCCGAGATCTCCTGCGGCCACCAGCCGTCGAGCAGGTAGCCGCTCGCCCGGGCCTCCGGACCGAACCGACGGCTGCCGCCCGCCGCGAGCAGCGGCGCGATGTCGCCGATCCCGACCGGGTCGATCGGCGCCGTGCAGGACGGGCAGGTGCGCCAGCCCGGCGCCGCCACGAGCAGGCCGTCCACGCGGCCGAGCACGTCCGTCGCCGGGTCGAGCCGCGCGGCCATGGCGAGCGCGAACTCGGGCGCCAGCACGTAAAGGGTCCCGGGATCAGGGCGCGGCGGCAACGCATCGCGGGACTTCCTCACTCCGCTCCAGAGCAGGTCGGTCCAGTCGATGAACCGCGTGCCCCGCGCCGCCGGGCCGGCCGCCTTGAGATAGGCCGCGCCGATCAGGGCCTGGGTCGCGTCCTGCGGCTGGACGAGCGTGCGGTAGCGCAGCGCGGCTTGCGCCCAGAACGGGCTGTACAACCGCTGCGGGTCGAGCCTGAGTGCGTCGCAGGCGTGGAGGCCGGTCTCGCTCGCGGCCACGAAGGTGCTGCTGATCGGACGGCAGTTCGTCAGCTCCGGGCTCAGTCCGATCTCGCCCAGCTCCGGGAACCGGCCAAGCGGGTGCCCCTGCGTCACGACGACGATGCGGCCGGTATGATCGCGAACGCGACGGACCATCTCGTCGTGGAGCGGCCAGCCTCGCGCCTCGAGCACGGTGTTGCCGACGTTCATCACGCTGACGCTGTCCTGATGCGGCATCAGCGGCACGACATGCGAGGAAGGACCCCGGAACGTCAGCACGATCAACATGCCCGGCTCGACCCAGCCCATGTCCGCGCGCAGCGTCTCCGCCCCGTAATGCACGCGGAACGATGAGGGATAGCGCGTGGCGGCGAGCGTCAGGCCGAGCACGACCGCCAGGCCGCCGAGCAGCGCGCGGCCGCGGAGCACCTGGGCGAGCAGCAGCGGGACCACCAGCCCGGCGACGACCTCGATGACCACGGCGTAGCGCAGGATCGAGCTGGTCGCGAGCCAGGTCGCGTAACCGGCGATGAGGAAGGTCAAGGCGGCGCGCTGCACCGGCGTGA